>CAXGRW010000572.1:0-3906 GCA_964012125.1 uncultured Rhodopirellula sp. | reverse complement strand
TGTCAATGGATTGGTGAGCGGTCGATTTGATTGTGAAGCTTCTAGTACGGTAGAATCAGGGGAGTCGGCTGGTGGCTGTGCTGTGCTACAGGGACGCTGCGTAACCATTCAATGAACCGGAGCGGATTTGCATTGCGCGTTCGCTTCGCTCATTCAGAGCGTTCACTCGGCCCGGTGAAAGGGAGCTTACACGATTGAATGATCACATTCTTTGGAGCACATACCGCTTCTATCAATTGATAATTTCTCTGCTGTTGTTGTGCGTCATCTTCACCTCATGCGGGTGTGACAGCACCCAACCCACCGAAACCATCGTCGTCGTCGAGACTCCGGACAAACGAGAGTGGGACGCTTACGCGGTATCTCCGTCAAGCGATGCACAATACAAACTCGACTTCACGGTCCGCGACTCACATGGAGAATTGCACATCGACACTTTCTACCTTCGGCTCATACCGATTCGTGGAGAGTCATATCCCTATCACGGCGGTGGTGTCTTGGCAGCGGACGGCCCAGATGGTGGATTCAATAAATCATGCTACATCGAGAATGGTACGGCCACGAGCGTTGCGGTACGCTTTTGGTTGAGCTCAAGACGTGACGGATACCCGGAACTGCAATTGAACGAACTTGTTTGGGCAACGACCGGACGACGAACGTCCGTTGAACTTCCACACGATTGTCATGCAACTTTTACATTCGTAAAACTTGGGACGAATCAGTCGGCGGGTAACCATCCGCTGCAACCGGGCAACAAAGCTTCGCGTACTGAAATGGACGATCCATCGTCGCTGCCTGCTGGTCGGTAACATTATCCGCAAAGATGAAAAACAACTCATGAGCGAAACCTCTAGTCTAAGTACCGTTGCGCGGGTTTGCGTCTTGCTTTGCGTAGCGACTTCAAACGTGGATGCGCAATCGACGCAGAACCAGGCGACCATTCTTGTCGCTGCAAGTGAGCCAGCCAAACCCTACGATCCGATGATATTCGGCGGTTTTATCGAGCACCTTGGCAGACAGATCTACGGCGGTTTCTTTGAGCCAGGTTCACCGCTGGCGGACAAGAGGGGATTCCGACTCGACGTAATCGAGGCAATCAAGGAATTGAAGGTACCTGTTATTCGCTGGCCCGGCGGATGCTTTGTGGATAGCTACCACTGGCAGAAAGGTGTAGGCAAGATACGTCAACCCTATGACGATAATCGCTGGGGAGTGCTTGAACCCAACACCTTTGGCACCCACGAGTTCGTAGAGCTCTGCCGTCGAGTGGGAGCAGAACCCTACATTTGTCAGAACGGGTTGGCAGAGATACAAGAAATGGCTGACTGGGTTGAGTATTGCAACGCGACCGTGGGTAAGTTTGCCGAGATGCGCAAGGCGAACGGCCAATCGCAACCGTTTAACGTCAATTTCTGGAGTGTAGGGAACGAACGAAGTGGAAAAGCATACATCCAAAAAGTGCGTGACGGCGCCATCGCGATGAAACGGGTCGATTCTGGTATTAAAGTAACATGCTCAGGAACACACGGACCGAATGCTCGTATAGATCCTTACCTATTTGATACTGCCGCAGAGCACCTGAATCTACTCTCGGTTCACGAATATTGGATTGCAAACTTCCAGACGCACCATACCCCCGATTACCTTTCCTGCATGATGCTCTCCGAGAAGCCAGATGCTCACATAGGCGCCGTCGTCAAATCCATTGACACTGCGGGTATGCGAGGGCGGATCAAGATTGCCTTTGATGAATGGAACCTGCGCTCGTGGCACCATCCGGGATTTTCAGGTCATCAGACCAGGAAAATCGACTACCAGAACCCAACGATCCTCGCATTGATCAAGGCGCGCGACAAAAGCCTTGAACCCTCTCTCTACACCATGGCTGATGCACTGTTTTGCGCCTCGTTCTTCAACGCCTGCCTTCGTAACGCTGAAGATGTCACTATGGCCAACATCGCTTGCCTTGTGAACCAGACAGGCCCCCTTTACGCTCACCCGAAGGGGATCGTCAAGCGGACACATTTTCACACCATCGCGATGTACGCCAATCTGCTCCAGACGCATGTTGCCAAGACGCAAGTCAGCACGGACAGACTCACACATGGCACGTCATCTGTTGCAATGGTAGATGCCATCGCTACGGTGGATGAAACAGGCACGAAATGGGCTGTTGCCATGATGAATCGTCACCCATCGGAAGAGGTTGCCTGTACGCTCAAAATGGCAGAGAATCTGACCGATGGCACTTATACTGCCACCGTCCTCACGGGTGAAGCACCCGATTCCTACAACGACATTCAACATCCTCATCGTGTGGTACCAAGTAAAACAGAATTGACCTTCAAGAAAGGCACCATCAACTTGCCGCCACATTCCCTTGTCATTGTTGAGATTCCAGTGAACGAGTGAATGCGTAGAGAGGATACAGAAAACATGGAAACAGCCTAACCATGCGTTGCACCCGAGCGTGTCTAACCGTGTTGCCAGGTTATTCATACTGGTTTACGACACTGAAACTTTAACCGTTCATCGACGCCTTAACCGCCACCGGTGAACATCACCTCCTGCGTGCGAAGATATTGACATTGCGCGTGGATGATTGAGGGGATTCATCTAGCGAAACGTCGTTCGTGCGGGCGTGTCAGGTTCCAGATACATGAATTGTTGAGCGTGTGATTTGATTGTGACACTTCTAGTGCGTTAGAATCAAGCTAGTCGCTCGGTGTCTGTACTCGAGTGCAGGCACACCGCATAATCACTCAATGAACCGCAGCCTATTTGCCTCGCGCGATCGCTTCGCTCATTCAAACCATACACTCGGCTCGGTTGTCGTGGTCGTTATTACGCGAAATCACATGTTTGATGACTTTGTTCTTGATGCAATCGCTGATGGCAATACAGACTTCGAATACGATTCAAAACTTTCCGCACAGCAGTTGCTGACCCAATTTAATCACGAGATCGATGCAATCGTTCAACGGCATGGCACCGAACGCACTGGTATCGCAGTCTGGTACTGCTACGGTTGTGTCTCCGGCATGATTCACGACGTTCTCGATGACTCGGTTTCGTCGGAATGGCCTGCATTCTATGAATCGATGTTTTCGCTCTACGACAACGGATTTGCGAAATACTGCGAAAATCAATTCAACCATCCATTACGAGGAACCAAGTTTGGAACCTCCTGTTACATGATTTGGGATATGGACGGAATTGAATACTTGACATTTGGCCGCTCGGAAACGCAGCGAAATATGATCGAACCCTTGATCGATTTTGGATTGGGGCACGGACATGCGGTGGTTCAAGAGTCAATCCTTCACTGTCTTGGTCACCAAGTTGATTCACACGCTGACTTTGTGCGGCCGAAACTTCAGCAGTTCCTTCGCCGCAGAGATTTACAGATTGAAATTCGCGAATATGCATTAAAATGCCAAACTGGAATGATCCATTAGCTTAACAAACCACAAAACGCGGAATAACAAAGCTGGCAACCGGAGCACTCATTCACGCGGCAACTGAAATCGAATCCTTCCGCTCGTGCCCGGTGACGGGAGGCGTTAATAACGCTTCCCGGCGGAAATACGTAGCACACACTGCACGAGTATTCCGCCTAGCGATCACCTATCCCTATCAGGATGCAACCGCTTGCCAGGTTCCACTTTGCCCCCGCAAAACTGTCTAGATGGGGGTAATGGAACCCGCGAGTTGCGACCACGTGCCCCTATGCGTCAAGACAGTCGCGGCAGCCATGAAATCGTCACGCTGGGCCACTCGGTGCGTCTCAAAACCCAATCTGCCATCCGACTAAGCACCCGTCGTCCATTCGGCTAGTCTGTAAGTGCGATGCGGGCTGTGTCGGCAGCGTCGTTCACTGAAGCAACAGTACGGCAAGCGGCAGCA
>CAXGRW010000571.1:0-3907 GCA_964012125.1 uncultured Rhodopirellula sp. | reverse complement strand
GGCGGCATCATCACGGACCTGAAAATCACCAGCGGAAGGCACCCGGTCATAGTTTATATCTTTGGCGTCGTAAATTGCCTCGACGTTGCCTTCCTTCTGCCCTTCGACAATGGCTTTTTTCCCCCAAGATCCAGTCAGCAGGTACTGCGCCGTGGCTTCAGTGCCACGCAGCAAGTTCGCAGGAATCATGGAAAACTGCAGCGCGGCCCCACCTTGCAGGAAAAGCACCGCGTAATCATCAGATACACCTAAAAGTGAACGAAGCGTTGCCTCCGCTTCCTCGATGATGCCCACAAAGGGCTTGCCGCGGTGGCTCAGTTCCAACAATGAGGCCCCCGCCCCTGGTAAACAGAGGAACTCTTCCTGAACCTGCTGCAGGACTGGCAACGGCAGGGCAGCGGGCCCCGCCGAGAAATTAAAGGCTCGTTGAGCGGCGGCGTTAACGCTCATGTTGATGCTTCCTATCCTGAAAAAACTACGGGCTGGCACAACAGCTCAGCCATGGGGTAAACGAACAGCGAGGATTCTAAACTTCCAGTGTTCAATCGGGAAGGTTGCGACAACCCGACAGCGGCAATCAGTCGCGGAACATTACAAAAACCCAACAAATGCCGCTTCAATGCCAGCAGCGGGAAAAATCACCCCACTGACGCAGCGTAGTGATTGAGCAATGGCTGAGCACCGATTGATGCAAACTGCCAAACCTGTCAGCGCGAACACAAAACTGCTTTCATGCTGTCTTGTACGCCCACAGGTCCTTTCCACGCCCCCTAAAAGCCAAACTCCTTCAGCCAGGCATCCACCTGTTGTTCGCTAACAACACGATTGGGCTTTTCGGCTCCATCGCCTGCCCTGCCCTGCTCTGCCTGCTGATTTGACTTACAAGCTGACGCCACCTTGCCATCCAACAAATCGTCCAGCCAAGTTTGCGAATCACAAAATCCACAACCACGACGCTTTGCGGCAGCCTGAACTCGGTGATCTGATGACACGACCATCAAATTCCGTGGTGCTGTGTGTGACGCGATCATCTCTTCGAGCAAGTCATCCGCTTCCGCATGTTCGATAGCGAAACATACCGAAACGCCTTCCACCAGAAAACTGCTGGGTCGACCCTTGGGTGGTTTTGCTGCATCAAAGACAACACACGTGTTTTCGCGTTGCAAGTCCGTTAGATGATCCACCAACCTACGAATCAGCTTCATTCGCTCCCTTTGCAACCACCGACCATCAGGATCTCGATTCGGTGCCGCAACTGGTGCGAGGACGTTGTATCCGTCGATCAACAATAATAGAGACAACAGCCAAACTCCTGACGTCAAGCCAAAGACACCACTAAGATTCCCCAAGTTCTCACGGAGAGACTAATGACACGCAGAGTAGCATGGATCCGTGTGCCTATCACATCATCCCGGGCGACAAAATCGCAATCAGGAACAGTTCCATTTGATTGTCCACTGGCAACCTCAGATGAACACAAGTGCCAATTGCACCCCGCCACTTTTAAGCCAAGAGAACAGAACGAATTCTGAGATACGTCAGCCCTCGTCATGCACACGCCCCAATGGCGTACGAAGAGCAAGCCATCTGCCAAGACTCAATCTATCTCTTGCAGCACTTTAGCCTCAGGACCCGAATAGAAACTGTAAACATTGTAACAAAAGAACGTGAGCACCGTGGCAGCAAGAAAAGTCAGGCCGGCAATCTTACCCCGTTCCAACAGATCACCCTGCCCAGCTGACCATGCAGCCAAGCCAGATTTCTTGGCTGATTTCATAGGTCGAATCTTGCCCGAGAATTGGTTGTTTTTAGCTGCGAGTTTCTCTTCCTTCTTTACCTTTTCACTGCCCCCTTTCACAGAATGGTTCTCGGAAGCCACCTCTTCTTGTTCTGCTTGAGTCTCGATCTCGAATTCCACCTCATGATGGGTAGTGATCTCTGAAGACCGAATATTCTGATAACGGATTTCTCGATCAACTTGATCTTCCGACTCCAAGAAGCCTGCTACATCAACATCCTGCCACGCAGTTCCACGAAGAATGGATTTATCACTTTGTGTATCACTTCGCTCGAAATTTTGACGCCTCCCCTCAACTTCCTGCAAGTTCGCTGGAACGTCAGCAACGCCGAACGCAACAACAAAGAGCACCTTGCCACAACGCACTTCATCGCGATCACCCACCTCATGCCACTTGCCAGACTCCACACGCTTGTCGTTCTTAAATGTACCAGCCGTACTATTCAAATCGAACAAGCGGAGAACACCATCCTCGTTGTGCAACAAGCAGTGCCGCCGACTGACAGAACGGCTTTTCGGACGAATCTGGCATTCCTTGTGGCGACCAATCATGTAGTACCCAGTCTGCAACGGTGCCGCCAATCCAGCACGGCTACCCACAGCCAAGACGAGTCGAACCATCTTTAACTCAGGACTTGTTATTCGGATCACTTGCTTTCCACATCCCTACGAATCTCTATAAACACGATTTATTGATCCACGACGATGATCTTTTTTCCACTTTCTGTTGCCTTCAACGTTATCAGCCCGTCAGCCTCAGGCCGCATGAAGGTATAGACAACAACCACAATGACGGCAATCAGCGCCACGATCGCGACAGCCAACCCAAACCCCAACAACAAAGCCTGACGGGAACTGGCATCAAGTGAAGCCGTTTTTTCCTTGACGCGTCCAAGTTCCTTGACACACCCAGTCTCATTTTTCGCAAATGGCATGACCGTACTTTGTGCTGGAAATTGCTTGACTGACCCTTGAAGTTGATTCGTTGCATCGACAACATCATCATTCACCTGCAAATTCGTAAAATCGAACTCATCAAGTTGCGTCAACGGAGCAATCTCCGTATCTGAAGAGAGTGAACTGTTCTCGCAAGTAACTTCCGAGCAAGACTCATCCACTGCTGTGTCACTTGCGGGTACGACATGCCGCCCAATTTTTCTCGATGAAATACCATCGAAGACAGGTGCCAATCGCTGAACTTGCGAAAGCAACTCGACTGCAGACTTCGGCCTGTCCTGAGGTCTTTTCGCTGTCATACGTTCAATCAAATCCACAAGCGACTGTGGGCAATCTGGACGCCATTCACGCACATCAGGGGTCGGAATTGTCTGGTGTTTTGCAAGCCGCTCAGCAGCCGTTCCAGTGAACGGCGGACGTCCGGTCAACATGTAGAAAACGGTGCAACCAAGAGAGTAAATATCGGCAGTAAAATCCACCGTTTTTCCGTTGATCGCCTGTTCAGGTGAAATGAAGTCAGTTGTTCCCATTAATTTTTTTCTGATTGGCTCACCAGTCTCTCCCACACCTATCCGAGCTAATCCGAGATCACTCAGTTTGACAACACCATCAGTACGGACCAAAAAGTTGGAGGGTTTAATATCCCTGTGAACGATGCCTCTTTCATGGGCATGAGCCAGGCCGAGTGTTGCCTGCATCAATGCATCGATAGTATCCGCCAAAGTCATGACACCGTCTCTCTGCACTGCCAGGTGCATGTCTATCCCATCAACATATTCCATAACGATGTAAAGCTTTTCACCGCTCTCGGCAAAATCGTAAGCGCGAACAATATTCGGATGATCCAACTGAGCGCATGCTCGCGCTTCTGACTTAAAGAGCGCGATCCGCCGCCTATCACTACTGGCTTCAGGTGGTAGGATTTTCAGCGCCATCAAACGCTTCATCACATGGTGTTCAGCAAGATACACCACCCCCATGCCACCCTTGCCCAAGGGTCGCAACAGCTTGTAACTTCCGAGATAAAAGCCACCACTTTTTCCTGCAAGCAGTTTGGCGGCCTGCCACTTCGTAAGCAGACCTGCCCCAACCAAACCTTCGGCAAGACTTTCCGGCGTGAAAGGCTGATTGGAAGCAAGTAGAGACGCAACG
>CAXGRW010000570.1:0-3915 GCA_964012125.1 uncultured Rhodopirellula sp. | reverse complement strand
ACCGATGGCTTTGATGACCCGCCTTCGTGGATGCAGACCATCAATCCGATCGGACGAGACAAAGAAGAGGAGAGCCTGGTTTTTAATGCGGAACCCCATCGGAAAATCAGCGGTGCTCTGAGTTGGCTAGCCGCTGACGGGAAGGGTGAGGAGCAAACGGACGGGATGATTGCGACCGAAGCGATTCGTCTGATGGACTCAAAGCGTCAAGAACCGTTTTTTTTGGCAGTGGGATTCTTTCGACCTCATACGCCTTATGTTGCCCCGCGAAAGTATTTTGATCTTTACCCATTGGAGCAACTGAGGTTGCCGTTTGCGCCGATGGATGATCGAGCGGATATACCCACCGCCGCGTTTGCGCAAAATTGTCCTGTCCCCAACTACAGTCTGCCGAAGAAAACTTTACTGCAGGCAACACAGGCCTATTACGCTTGCGTGTCATTCATTGACGCGCAGGTCGGACGATTGCTCGACGCATTGGACCGGCTCAATTTGGCAGAGAATACGATTGTGGTGTTCTGGAGTGATCATGGCTATCACCTTGGCGAGCACAACGGGATCTGGCAGAAACGAACGTTGTTCGAACAAGGTGCAAGAGCTCCGCTGATCGTCCGCGCACCCGACCAAGCCGGGAATGGCACTGCGAGCCCGCGAGTGGTTGAGTTCGTCGATCTCTATCCAACCCTGACAGGGTTGGCGGGGATTCCTGCTCCCAAGGGGTTGGCCGGACGAAGTCTGGAGAAGCTGCTTCAGGACCCAATCGCGACGTGGGATGGTCTCGCTGTCACGCAAGTTCTCCGACCCGCGGACAAACGGCTAGCCGAGCCTGTGATGGGATGCAGCATCCGTACCGAAAGGTGGCGATACACGGAATGGGCAAATGGTGATGCAGGAAAAGAACTTTATGATCATCATGCTGACCCGATGGAATTCAATAACCTTGCCGTCGAACCTGATGAGCAAGCTATTCGAGTCATGCAGCGTTTGCAGCCACTCCTGCGTAAGCGTGCTTCCGGTGACGTCCCGGTGACGCCCTTCAATCCGGCTCGCCTTTGATGTTTGCCTCGGTGGAACGCGAACCTTGCTGGATCGTAGGCAGCTCGATCCGAAGCAACCGACCGAGATAGAATACGTCGCATTTCACTGCTGCGTTCGTCTCGGTTCAGTATGGGGGTGCATTGGGATGCCGTGTTTCCATCGTCCAGTTTTGAACTCAGGAAACGGCTGCCGCCGCGTTTCGGTTCAGACGCCGACGGTCACTTTCCTTGAGAACAATTTTTCTCAGGCGGATGTTGTCCGGCGTGACCTCTACCAACTCATCTTCCTCGATGTACTCCAACGCAGCTTCGAGTGACAGGTCGCGTGGTGGTTTCAGGATGACGTTTTCATCACTCCCAGCGGCGCGAATGTTGGTGAGTTTCTTTTCGCGACATGGGTTCACTGTCATGTCGTTGTCGCGGGCATTTTCTCCGACCAGCATCCCCTCATAGACTTCAATTCCCGGAGGAACGAGAAGTTCGCTACGGTCTTGAAGGCCGAACATTGCGAACGGCATGGTCTTGCCACTGACCATTGAAATCAGGACACCGTTAGCGCGTCGTGGGACTTCTCCCTCAACCGGACGGTAGCTTTCAAAGCGGTGGTGAATGATTGCTGTGCCACGCGTCGCATTGAGTAGTTTGGTTCGCAGGCCGATCAAACCGCGTGAAGGAACCAAAAACTTCAACAGACTGTATTCGCCACGTTGGGCCATCTCTTCCAATTGTCCGCGTCGCAGGCCAACCAGTTCCATCACGGGCCCCATCGTGTCGGTGGGAACCTCGATACGCAACGTTTCAAATGGTTCGTGCTTCTTGCCATCGACGGTTTTAAAGATGACCCGAGGTTTTCCGACGCTTAACTCAAAGCCTTCGCGTCGCATTGTTTCGATCAGGATCGCCAAGTGGAGGACTCCTCGCCCTTTGACGGCATAGGCTTCCGCGCCCTCTACCATCTCCACACGCAAGGCGACGTTACGTTCGAGTTCCTTTTCGAGTCGTGCTTTTAGTTGTCGGGTGGTCACATACTTGCCTTCCCGACCCACCATGGGCGACGAATTGACGCTGAAGACCATTTCCAGTGTCGGCTCATCGACTGTCAAACGGGGAAGCGCGTTGTCGGCGTCGACAGCACCGATGGTGTCTCCAATCTCGACATCAGCGATCCCTTCGATTGCCACAATGTCTCCTGCGGTGGCTGATTCGGCTGCCGCTCGCCCAAGGTTGTCAAACACAAACAGGCCGCCCACCTTCTGCTTCTTGACTCCATTTTTGTGATGAAGGTCGATTGCCTGGCCCAGTTCAACCGTTCCTGATTCAATCCTCCCAACCGCGATGCGACCGACATATTCGCTCCAGTCGAGAGTGGTCACCATCATTTGAAGCGGCGATTGAGCGTCTACTTCCGGGCCAGGCAAAGCGTCAACCAGAAGGTCAAGCAGCGGACGCATGTCAGTGCTTGGCGTGGCAGGGTCCAAAGTGGCGTACCCGTCCTTGGCACTCGTGTAAACGTACGCCGCGTTGTCCAACTGTTCGTCGCCGCCCAGTTCAGCTAGCAGTTCGAGCCCTTCATCAAGAGCTTCGGTAGGTCTTCCATCGGGCCGGTCAACTTTATTGACGACAACGATCGGCCTCACACCCGCCTGTAATGCTTTTTCGAGGACAAACCGGGTTTGCGGCATGGGCCCTTCTGCGGCATCAACCAACAGCAAACATCCATCGGCCATTTTCACGACCCGCTCAACTTCGCCGCCGAAATCAGCGTGACCTGGCGTGTCGATCAGGTTGATTTTAACGCCGCGGTACGGGATGGCGATATTTTTTGAAAGGATCGTGATGCCACGCTCGCGTTCAAGATCATTGGAATCAAGGATTCTTTCGCCTTTTAATTCGGCATCACGGAATTGCCCGCTTTGACGAAGGAGGCAGTCAACGAGAGTGGTCTTTCCGTGGTCGACATGCGCGATGATGACGACGTTTCGTATGTCTTGGCGACGCAAAGGAATCGATTCCAGTAAAATTGTTGAACGCGTGGTAGAAGTCGAGGTGGCAAACGTGCCGGTAGCTTCTATCTGTGACTGTATGCCGCGGTTTGAAAAACGTTAAGGTGCTGAATCGCCAATCGCAGATTCAAGCGTCTGTTTAATCGGTCGAATGAGGGTGGTGTCTGAAATCCGCCTCATGCCAATTAGGAATTGCCGGTTGTAAGTACTGGCATACCGATTTACGCAGGCGAGCGGCGTGTCCGGTTGGTGAGTCAGATCACGAATCCAGCATGTCAGGCGACTGGATTCAAAATGCGGGCTCGCCACCAACCGATGCAACTCGCTTCATTCGACGCAAGGCACCAACATGATTAGTACCGTGCGTTTTGAGCGAGTTGCTCAGTGAGCGTGATGCTTGTAGACGCCGCTAATATCCCCGTCTTTCGTTGAGATTGTGAGTGTTGTTTTTACAACGTCTCCCATTTTTACAGCTGTTGCAAGTGCAGGGCTGGTGATTTCGTAGACCACACCGTCGTCTGTTTCGGCTTTCTCAAGAGGATAGTCGGCGACTTTTCCATCGATCGTGGTACTCATCACCACTTTCGTCACCGTGTCAGGCTTAGCAGCGTCAGCGACGTGAATGACGAAATTGTCAGCGTCATCAGTGAATTGAACTTCCACCTCTTTGTCTCCGCTGAGGTTGATCAGGTGGCCACCGCGAATCCCGTGTGCCGGGTGATCGTGATCGCCGCCTGCATGATCACCGTGATCGTGATCGCCGCCTGCATGATTTCCGTGATCGTGATCATCATGGCTATGGTCCCCATCCCCATGGTCGTGGTCCCCATGGTCGTGGTCCCCATGGTCGTGGTCCCCATGGTCGTGATCCCCAT
>CAXGRW010000569.1:0-3924 GCA_964012125.1 uncultured Rhodopirellula sp. | reverse complement strand
ATGATTTGGGCAGTCACGGGTTGGGTTCGAGAGATGCATGAGCCGTGAATTACGGCCTAAGAGCGCCCCACAATCCTTTCGAATGTGCGGCCGCGTGATGATGTGAACCACCAATGGTGGGTTGGTGTTGGATTATTTTGCTTCCTTTGAAAAGTTAAAAGAGAACAGTTGTGTGCGAAAAGGAAAATGAGAATATCCAGTGTGGCGCGGACCGACGTTCCTTCTTGAATCGTTTGAGTTTGGGACTCGCGGGTTTGGTGGGGGCCGCTATGTCGTTGCCGCCGATCGCTTATGTGTTGTCACCCTTGGTGGGAAAGCCTCCCCGTAAGTGGCGGGATGTTGGCGGCTTGGCAGAATTTCCAATGGGTGAGACCAGGCTGGTGCAATTCCAAGATGCAACGTCAACCGCTTGGGCGGGAGACACTGCAATGACCGGCGCCTGGTTGCGTCGAGTAGGAGAGGACCAATTCATCGCGTTCTCCGTCAACTGCAGGCATCTGGGGTGCCCAGTTCGGTGGGTCAATGACGCAAAACTGTTCATGTGTCCCTGCCATGGTGGTGTCTATTACGAGGACGGTGCCGTTGCCGCGGGGCCTCCTCCAGAAGCGCTCGCCAGATATCCCGTAAGAGTCGTCGATGGCAAAGTCGAAGTCGAAACGTCCCCGATCCCGCTCACAACCAATGATTTGGTATGAAGTTGATCAAAAGTATCCTTGGCTGGCTTGATGATCGTTCGGGGTTTTCGGACGTGGTCATGCCAATGTTGCGCCACGTCGTTCCGGATAATGCGAGGTGGTGGTACGTCTTTGGTAGCGCAACTCTTTGTGCTTTTGCCGTGCAGGTGATCTCTGGGATCGCTTTGGCAACCACGTATGTTCCCGGTGGTGAGGCAGCCTACGAAAGTTTGCTGTACATCACGAACGAGGCACCGCTTGGCAATTTGTTGCGTGGTATGCACTACTACGGAGCGACTGCAATGGTGGTCTTGGCCATCATTCATATGACACAGGTTTTCCTGCACGCAGCTTATAAGTATCCGCGTGAATTGAACTGGATGAGTGGCGTGGTGCTGCTGTTTGTTGTCCTCGGCATGTCATTTACTGGACAGTTGCTGCGTTGGGATGCGAATGGGGTCTGGTCGGTTACCGTTGCTGCCGAAATGGCTGGCCGGGCACCTCTGGTAGGTCCGGCGATTGCGCACGCGATTTTAGGCGGCGAAACTGTTGGTGGTTCCACTTTAACTCGCTTTTTTGCGATCCATGTTTTTGTCTTGCCAGGACTGATCTTTGCCGGCATTGGCTTGCACCTTTGGCTTGTGCTGAGACATGGGATTTCGGAAATGCCCAAGGCTGACGAGCCCGTCGAACCGGCTACTTACAAGCAAGAGTACGAAGCTCGTTTGGAGAAGACTGGAGTTCCATTCTGGCCGATTGCCGCTTGGCGAGACACTGTTTTTTCTGTCGCCGTGATGGCGCTCATTGTCGGCTGCGCTTTGTTCTTTGGGCCGCCGGCACTGGGGACATCACCTGATCCGAGCGACATTAATGCCAATCCGATGCCTGATTGGTATTTCTGGTGGTATTTCGCCATCCTTTCCATGCTGCCACCTCAATTGGAAACCTTTGTGATTCTTGGTTTGCCCGTGGTGGGGCTGCTTGGGTTGATTGTCATTCCCATGCTTTCCAACAAGGGGGATCGCGCGCCATCGCGACGACCATGGGCGGTGGGAACGGTTGTTTTTGGTTTTACTGCGTTGGTTGTGTTGACGATTTATGGCTACAAAAAGCCTTGGTCACCTGATTTTGGGGTGAAGCCACTGCCGCCATCGGTAGTAGCGTCAAACGATACTGCCGTCATTCACGGTGCTGAGTTGGTGCACCAGAAGGGGTGCATGTATTGTCATGAAATTGATGGATATGGTGGCCATCGTGGTCCCGGGTTGAGTGACATTGGGCAACGTTTGACGCAGCCTGAATTGATCATTCGTATCAATAACGGTGGGTACAACATGCCGTCTTTTGCCGCTTCGCTGACTGCAGCTGAATTGGCTGACATGGTGAAGTTCCTCGAGACACGCGCCGGGGCGATTGTGGGAAAAGAATCGATTGCTTCAGGGGATCGTGGCAGCAAGTAACCTCTATCATGACACGCCATGCGTTGAGTATGGAAACGCGACATCGCCCGGTGCCCATGTTGGTTCGGAGATCCGTTGACTCGAAAATCAGCGTGATTAATCTTCTGTTGGCGTCTTGCAGTTCTTCGTCGAATGAGGTGGCGAACCGATGGATGGCATAACGAGTTGTGATGATCGTTTGGTTTGATAGGGTTTCGTTCACTCGATAAGTGATTCTTGGATTTTGGAAACGCCATGACTTTTGATGAAATGTCTTACCAGCCTTTGGGCGACAAGAAAAATTCAGCCTTCTTTGACGAGTACCGCCAAAAGATTTATGAACGCCGCAAGAGTAGTGGTTTGTCCGAGTTGCTGGGGCCCATGAGGGCCGTTGTGGTGCAAGTTGAACACGGGGATGCCGTATCTTACCTTTGTGAACTTTACTTGATGGGGCCATATCGTTTGGCGGCTGCGTTCGAGAGTGAAACGCATCGCGTTTTTCTGTTGAAGTCCAATCCTGAATTTCCCCGCTTGATCGTGATGGAGCCATTGGTTTCCGAATACCGAGATGAAATCACACTCTTGAATTCACTTTATCCACTTGCTGCTGCCAAGCCCAACGCTCGCTATGTGGGAGAGGTGTTCGCTGCATCGGACCAACTGGAGGTGAGGCGGATTCTCGAGTCGCACAGCATTCGATTCAACTATCACCACGAGACCAAGAATCCGCTCATTACTGATTCAGCTTTCGTGTTTTCATTTCCATCGGACTACAGCGGTAACCGGATTGGTTATTGTCAGGTTGATTTGGATGATGTTGACGCACTCGGGCTGGGTACACCGATTCAATTGCCGAGCGAAGTGCTTTCGCAATTGGATTTAGTCGATGAGTTTTCGCGACAGCATCGGCTGGATCCTTTGGTGATGGGACTGGATCATATGGCGACTCGCGTTCTTGCCGGTGAGAGAGAGGATGCGATTTTGGAGTTTTTGACGATGTCGAATTATTACTTTTGGGGGGCTTACAACATTGCGGACATGAATTCGTCCACCAATGTGAATCGCAACTCAAACGTCGAGGATGACAAACGGTCACCGGCAAAGGTGTTTACCGCCAATAACACACCGTCGTTCGTGAATTCCTTTGACGATCTTCCCATGCCCACGGAGGATTTTGTCCGTAACTTTGGGCGGCGGATGCATCACATGGCTTACGAAGTTTGCGATGGTGATCACGGCGCGGGTGAGAAAAATGTGGATTACGTGGTGAAGACGCTGAAAGACAAAGGTGTTGCCTTTCTTGCTCACGTGGTTGGTGAGTGCCTTGATGAACCCAATTTGAAGCAGATATTTTCGAAACACTCAGCCTATTCAATTTTGATCACGGAGTACGTTGAGCGGTGCCATGGCTATGAGGGGTTCTTCACAAAGTCGAACGTAGCGGCGTTGACTGCGGCAGCCGGCCAGGATGAGCAATACCGCCATGGGCGAGTTTTTGATTGATGCTGCTTATGCTTGGATGAGGGTTAAGGTTAAGACGAGTGGGAACTGTTCTGATTGCAGAACATGAGCTGAGTAGGGGCGGTTGGGAGTTGTCGCGAATTTATTAAATCACTGAGGCATGGATATGAGTAGGCAGCCTTCGAGTACGCAAGCTTCGAGTACGCAAGCTTCGAGTACGCAAGCTTCGAGTACGCAAACTGCACAAATTCCCACATTGAATGGTAAACGCGGGCTGCAATTAATAGAGGATCCGTTGTTGAATCGGGGGACTGCTTTCACCGAGTCCCAGCGTCGGGAATTCGGTTTGC
>CAXGRW010000568.1:0-3925 GCA_964012125.1 uncultured Rhodopirellula sp. | reverse complement strand
ACCGGCAACAAGTCACGCAAGGCAGACTCGTGCTCGGGGTTTGCTTCAGCCACGGAATCAACCGACGGGCGTTTGCCACCACGCACCGACTCAGCGTAATCACTGGCAATGGACTCGACGGGGTTGCGGTTGGATGGTGTTTTCGAATCCATTTTTTGTGTCTTCTGTGAATCAATCCACGCAAGGAACTCAGTGCTGCAGCGCAACTGCTCGCAAATATCTATCCGTCCAGATTCAACTCTTCCAGTATTTCCTTCAGCCGCGAAAGTGCGCGGACATAACGATTACTCGCAGCTGTGACACTAATCTCCAATACTTGGGCAGCTTCGACGTTAGACAGTCCCTCAAAGTGCCTCAAAGCAATTGCCTCCTGATCCAACGGCGACATTTGCTCTATGGCTGCCGCGAGCGATTGCCCCATTTCGTTGCGCTGCACCGACTTACTCACAGATGTCTGACTGGCAACCAGGTGGGCAGCCAACGAGACCGATGTGGTTTGTGGATATTGGTTTCCTCGTATCGACACCTCGCGTCCCACAGACCGCTTTTCTGTTCCCAGATGCCGACGATGCACATCAACCAGGGTTTGAGCGACAATCATCCTTAACCAAATGAACAGGGTGAAGTTTTCGTCACGCAAGTAATGCTGCAACCTTTTGGATGCGGCGACAAATGCCTCCTGCAACACATCATCTGCGTCCACTCTCGACGCAATTCGTTGGTCCATTCTAAAGGTAACCAAATGCCAAAAGCGTTCTCGATTGACGGCAAACACTTCAGCCAACACCTGCTCTCCGTCATTTCGAAGTCGCTCCAACACCAAAGGGTCCTCCTTGAGTGGTGGTTGCTCTTCCAAATTGTCAGCGGCGTCGGAATCAATCATAAAATACAAGCTTGTAAGCATGAAAACGGGATGCCCTTGAATTTATCCACAATCCAGCCTGCAGAACACACAAAGACCGAAGAAAATTGCCGGAGCAACATTTTCTTGACGGACAACCGTCACACCACGCCCCACAGGCACTGCCGAGACCAACGAATCAACCAGATCAGTATGCGACGTTCTCAGACCCGTTTCATCCGCTGAGCCTGCTGCTAAATCACCAATGATCCCGAAACACGGTGACAACACGCTAGATAGCATGACGCAGTGTTTCTCAATTTCTCACGCAACATTTCTTATCCCTCACCCAGCATCCCTCAAGCACGATCCTGCACCCAAAATGCAGCAGACACGGCAACGCAATGCCAGAAACACTCAATCCGTCTCATTACTTCACACACCACCTTGGCACTTTAACGCTGCGCCGGTGTCAGTAGCCACCTTGAATAGTGGCAACCTTGATCCATGCCACACGGCAACCGTACACTGAAACTGGCAAAGAAGAACGCAGAAAAATCCACTGTCCGGTCGTCGAAGGAAAAGCTTTACCAACTGACACGCGGACCTGCCGGGGTGACCCCACCTTTATCAATCATTCCCCATTCCCAACAATCCAACGACGACCCAACCCAACTGCCGCTCAATCCGTAACAATAAAGCTCTGTGGACCTAACTGCTTACGGACACCTTCCCAACCCACACTTTCGTAAAACGCAATACAAATGACTGCCAAGGTAAAGCGAGGCCGAATCCGTCGTTACCTCACAAGGACTGCGTGCATCTCCTTGGCGTTTTATGCAACGGTCGTCGTCGCACTTGCATTGCTGGAAACAAGGCTCGTCTACCCCGGAGCCTATGTGACTACAACGCCTCTCGATAAGTCCATGTTGACAGAACCAATCGAGTACACGACAAGTGATGGCAACCAACTCACAGGAAGATTGCTAACACGCGAAAATTGTTCCAATTACCTGCTGTTCATGCACGGCAATTTTTCAAAAGCACAACGTCTCGACGAATTGGCAGAGCGACTCAGCACTGCTTTTGACGCCACTGTCCTACTGGCCGAGTACCGCGGTTACGAAGATGACCTCACCCCAACTGAAACGGGACTCGTCCGTGACTGCGAGGCTGCTCGCAACTACCTATGTGAAAATTTTGGAATAGGCAAGTCAGATGTCGTTTTATATGGCCGCTCGCTAGGTGGCGGATGCGCCGTTGCCCTTGCTGCCAATGGCGGTGCCAAAGCGTTGATACTTGAACGCACTTACGATGAACTGGTGGGTATTGCGAGCCGCCAATACCCTTGGATTCCTGTCCGACTGATCATGCAGAACCGCTTTGACTCCGTTAGCAAAATCAATGGTTACCAAGGTCCGATCGTCGTCGTCCACGGCACAACTGACAGGGTGATCCCAATCGAAAGCGGTCGGCGACTTTTCGAAGCAGCAGATTGTGATCAGAAAAAACTAATTGAGGTACCAGGCCTCGGACACAACGACAGCTTACCACCACAGTGCCTGCAGGAAGTCGTGGATACGGTTGACTGGTTCAGTTCACATCCGCAATGATTTTCTGCAGCACATCGACCAGTGCATTTGGACTCTCGTGCGTGTAGACGACATCGACCGACTCGCGTGACGCTAACGTCTTGACTTGGCAACGACTCTCGCCCCACTCGTTGCCACCGGCGATGATGGCAACGGTAAATCCTTTCTGTGATGCGTATTTCAATTGCACCCCAAGTTTCTTTGCATCAGGGTACACCTCGACGGAGATACCTGCAGCTCGCAGATTGCTTGCCAAACGCAAATAGTCATCCCGAAAATCCCGGTCAAAGAACGCGATCAAAACGGGCGCTGGCGTGGAAGCATCAGGCAGCAAGTTCAACTCTTCCATAGCGGCCAAAAGACGATCCAATCCGAGCGAGGCCCCAATGCCTGGTAAATGTTGCTTGGTGTAAAGGCCTGCCAGGTTGTCATAACGACCACCACTGCAAACACTTCCGATCCCAGGCAGATCATTTAACGTCGTTTCGAAGATAACCCCGGTGTAGTAATCAAGCCCGCGAGCGATCGAGACATCAAGTTTCAGTCGGGAGGCAGGGACGCCCGACGCCAGAGCCCCTTTGTAAATCTGTTCCAGACGCTCAATTCCAGCAGCAGCCGTCTCATTGCCTCCGGTGATTTCAGGCAACCGAGCAAAAATAGACTCGGCATCACCATCGCACTCAGCCAAGGCCAAAACAGCATCAGCCTGACTCACCTCAATTTCAGCAACCTTGCACATCTCGGCTGCCGTTTTCTCACGACCAATTTTGGCAAGCTTATCAAGGCTGCGAAGAACAGGAACAGCCTTTTCAGATAACCCCAAGTGTTCCAACAGCCCACTCAGAATGACACGATTGTTGATACTGATCGTAAAAGCATCAAACCCGATGGTTGCGAGCAGATTGTTGATCACCGCAACGGCCTCAATATCCGCCAATACAGACTCTGTGCCAATCGTATCAAAGTCACACTGCACGAACTCACGGTATCGACCAGCTTGAGGGTTCTCGCCACGCCAGACCGGAGCGATGTGATAACGCTTGAAAGGTGTCCCCAGTGCATTGATATGTTGTGCCGCGAACCGGGCTAGCGGCACGGTCAAGTCAAATCTCATACCGACATCACGCCGTCCGTTATCCTGAAAACGATAAATCTGACGATCAGTCTCATCGCTCCCTTTCCCAGTCAAAATTTCGAGATGCTCGAGCACAGGTGTGTCGATCGGCGCGAAACCGAAGGAACGAAAAACCTCCCTCGCCGTTTGCATCATCTGCTCGCGAGGAATCATCACCGAGGGAAGGTAGTCCCGGAACCCTTTCAGGGTGCGTGGTTGGATTAGCGACATGTGTGGCAATGAAAGGGAATTTGGAAACGGGCTGGAAGCATTTTTCTTTCGGTGCGGGAAATCACCGAAATCGGTGAAACACACTCGTTGGCGAGACAGCATCTCGCCGGCGTGATAAGCGTGCGCAAAGCCTCCCCCGAGGCCTGA
>CAXGRW010000567.1:0-3926 GCA_964012125.1 uncultured Rhodopirellula sp. | reverse complement strand
TTCTAGCAACCCACCTCATCTCCTCAGGAAATCAGCGCATGGATAAAAAAGCAAAAAAAAGACTCAATGTCATTAACAAGAAACTGCAAACCCTGCGACCACGATTGTCAGGCTCACGAGAACAAGCGGACGACGCCGAAGAACTGAAAGCCTTGGAAGACGAAATCACCAGCTTGGAAGAAGAAGCCGCCAAGTTGAAGGCTTCCTGAGAGCCGCAGAACTTTCAGCCGAGAAAGCAGGTCACCTCGTCATTTGCAAGCCTGCATGTCAGGCGTCGCTAGGACCATGACGACAATGCAGACTCACTCATCCAAACTGGTTCGCTAGCTTCAAAGTGAACCAGTTGTTCTGTGTGCGGATGTCGGAACGAGAGACGCTGAGCATGAAGGCACATCGGTGGATCCGCCAGCGTCAACGTTTGATTTGCCACACGCTCGCCATCGACAAGATAAGTAGGGTCGCCCAGCACAGGAGTCCCCCTTCCCCACAGATGCAAACGAATCTGGTTCGTGCGTCCAGTTTCCGGAAACGCATGCAGGACAGCCGTGCCATCAGCCAACTGATTCAGGACAAGAAAACGAGTGCGTGATTCCTGACCATCGTGACGCAGTTCGCGCGTTCCCCCTTTCACTGTTTCTTTTGCGATGCGTTCATCACAAGTGAATTGCTGATCAGGTGGATGACCAATGCACCGCACCAAGTACTGCTTCTGTACCAGATTCGACTCAAATTGTTGCCGCAAATCGGTTGCCACGCTTCGGGTTCGTGCCAGCACCATGACTCCGGTCGTGTTGGCATCCAGACGGTGCACCAGCCTCAAATCCTCCTGGGGGTAAACCGTCGCCAGCAGTGACGTCAGTGTATTAAGATTGAATCGACCACAGGGATGAACCGGCAAAGGAGCCGGTTTATAGACGACAATGAAGTCCTGTTCTTCGGCCAAAACCTGAACAGTAGCATCAACCTCAGGTTCAGTAGTGTCGGGAAACAAATGTTGAAACTGCTGCCCGCCTCGCACGATGGCAGCAGGATCAGCACGATCACCACCGAACAGAATATGCCCTTCCGAGAACCACACCTGCCACTGCGATTGACTAACCTGCGGATAGACACTGGTCACACATTCCAACAGTGTTTTCCCATCACATCTAGCCGGCACATTGATTGGTCGAAGATTGTCATAAGGTACGCTGCCAGGCAGTTTTTCCTGTAGCTTTCGCAAATCTTGATTTCGCTGCTGCAGCATCGCGTTCATTGCTTTCCTAACCTCTAAACCGCTCAACGAGAGGATGGCCAAATCTCAATACTACCATTCATTGACATGACAATACCTGAGCCAGCGCAAACAAAACAACACTCTACTCGCTAGCCTGCAAGGGCAGTGGAGTATCCGCCAATCTCTCTGAACACGGTCTCCATTGCAAGATTTCCCGAAGCATGGACGAAGCGGGCCCCCTCATCAACTGCCCTCCTTAACTGCCGCGTAACTGACCGCATCAACAAAAGCGGAGCTCGTCCACTCCAACAATCGCACAACTGACCCACATAAAAAGCCGCCCAGACGGTCCACGCAAACACCTGCGACAATCGTCCACCTAAACAACTGCGACAATCACACTACCCGGCCACGTCACTGATCAGAAATAGTCTCCAAAACGCTCCCCAAATGGGACCTGACTTGCCTCAGATGATTGATTATTGGCTACCATAGAGGCATGCGACGCACTCACTCCCACCCCATCGGGCGACTCGCCCCCACCATTGGCATCCTGCTGTTCTTGCTTGCTGCCCCTAGCCGTTTTGCGGATGCTGTCGAACCGGAGACAGCCGCTGTAACGAAGATCGATTTCGCGCGCGACATTCGGTCGATCATCTCAGAGAATTGCGTCTTTTGTCACGGACCTGACGCGTCAACTCGCGAAGCTGATTTGCGACTGGATACTCAGGCGGGAATCGAATCTGTCATCGAAAAAGGTTCCGCTGCCAACAGCGAATTGATCGACAGGTTGATGTCGGATGATCCGGATGAGGTGATGCCACCACCAGAGTCGAACCGATCCGTCAAAACCGACGAGGTCGAACGACTACGTCAATGGATTGACGAGGGTGCTGCCTGGCAAACCCATTGGGCCTTTCGCCCATTGAGCCTGCCAGAGATCCCAACAGCGAAATCGTTAAATCACAAAGACACGGATCGACCACTCAGAAATCCGATCGATCATTTCGTTCGACAAAAGCTGCAAGAAAACAAACTAAAAGCTTCACCAGAGGCTTCTCGCTCAACTTTGATCCGGCGGCTCTCTCTTGACCTCACTGGGCTTCCCCCGACACCCCAAGCAGTCGATGACTTTGTCACTGACACATCAACGGATGCCTACGAGAAGCTTGTCGACCGATTACTAAACTCACACGCCTACGGGCAGAGGATGGCTTGGAACTGGCTGGATGCAAGCAGATACGCTGACACCAATGGCTACCAAGGCGACCGAGAACGTACCATGTGGCCTTGGCGGGACTGGGTCGTCGATGCCTTCAACAAGAACCTCGCTTATGACAAATTCACAACCTGGCAGATCGCTGGTGACCTGCTACCCGATGCGACAATGGAACAGAAACTGGCAACGGGTTTTTCTCGGAACCACATGATCAATGGTGAGGGCGGTCGGATTCCCGAAGAAAATCGCATTGAATACGTGATGGACATGTCAGAAACGGTCGGTACCGTTTGGCTTGGCTTGACTCTGAACTGCTGTCGCTGCCATGACCACAAATATGACCCTCTAAGCAATCGCGATTACTACAGGTTCTTTGGCTTTTTCAACCAAACCCCCGTGACAGGTGCGGGCGGAGATCCGCAAACCGCTCCGAATCTCGCGGTACCAACTGCTCAACAATCCAAACAACTTGTTTCGCTTGCCACTCAGATCGCGCAAGCCGACAAAGACATTGAAGCACTCACCCAACAGTTAGCAACGGACCAGAGCCAGTGGGAAGCACAGGAACGGGAGCGTCTGGATACCAAACCACGTTGGCAAGCTACGAAGCCAATCAAAGCGGAAGCAACCGGATCAAAATTATCGATCCTGCCTGACCAATCAGTGCTAACCAGTGGGCCTGCCCCAGACACAGACACCTACACCATCGTAGCCGATTCACCTGAGCAACAGATCACAGCGTTACGCATCGATGCGTTACGGCACGAGTCCTTCCCACGCAACAGTCTTTCGTATTCCGACAGCGGAAACTTTGTGTTGACGGAACTGGAAATACATGTCGTAGGTAGTGATTCAAAAAACATCGCGACGCTTGAAATCGCTTCAGCCGAAGCAACCTTCGAGCAGGGATCACTGGCGGTCACGAATGCATTCGATGGTAACAACAGTACTGGCTGGGCGGTTTACGAAGGACGCCATGTCGACCGCGACCATGCTGCAATTTTTCGATTGAAGAATCCTCGCGAGATCAAAGACGGCGAAACACTTCAGGTGGTGCTGCGACATGATTCAGTGCACAAGAAGCACAATCTGGGTCACTTCCTGATTTCTGTTTCAAGCGAGCCCGACCCAAAGCTTGTCGAGAGCGAAAAGGATTTGCTCGCCGCACTCGCAACGGGCAAATCTGAGCGCACAGACGCACAAAGAAAACTCATCGCCAATCGCCGCCAGGCAACTTCACCCGATTTCAAACAACTTGCGGACAAGAAAGCCACGCTGGTCAAACAACGAGATGCATTGAATCGCAGCTTGCCCAAAGTCATGGTAATGGCTGACATGCCAAAGCCGCGTCAAACGTTTGTGCTGGATCGAGGCCTTTACAACAAACCAACAGACGAAGTCCAGCCTGGACTTCCCGCATTGATGCGTCCAGCGACCGCCAGTGACTCAAACTCAGTAACAAAATCAACGCAACCAGATAATCGCCTGACG
>CAXGRW010000566.1:0-3931 GCA_964012125.1 uncultured Rhodopirellula sp. | reverse complement strand
TTGAATTTGTCCAGTTCGCGCGGAGAAACCATTCTCAGTGGGTTGGAATTGATTCGGGAAGATACAGCCGAGTGATCCCAAGGAGGATCTTGCGATCAAGAAGTGGTCCGCCTCTTGATCGCTGTTGGCCGTTGTTTTAAAAGACAACTCGACATCTCGAGCGATCAAAACGGTCGGTATCGATTCAGGTCTGATGATGCCCTGCCGGTTGTTTCATTCAAACGTCAACGAGTCGACATTCATCAAACCGCCGCGATTTTTTTCGTTCTTGAATACCAGAAAGAGATCATCAGTTCCCGTCGTGGGTTCAAGCGTGATGATCTTGTCATAGAACTCTTCCCACTGTCCGTTGACCTCAACAGTGGCTTTGCCGACTAATATTCCGTCAATTTTACCGCGACGTACTTCGATCGTACCACCGCCGCCAGCGCTTGCCACGCTTGCGTTAATGCTCTTGATGTTGTCGAAGCGAATGCGATTGAACTTGAGGAACCCGTCATGTTCAATCGCACCCATGAACTGTTTTCCTTCGGCTTTTTCTGAGCCCAGTGGACGGGTGCCAGCAAACTTGTCTGCAGCTTCGGCCTGCAGGTGCCGGCTTCGCAGTTGGATCGTTCCGATGCCGATGATTTTTGGAATCTCGCCACGACCAAGGTCGACATAACTGGCTTCCAGAATGACACTGCCAGCATCTTTTTTCATGATCAGTTCATTGCGAAATCCTCTCGCGTTGGGATGAGATGAATCCACAGAAACGCTGTACACATACTCAACCATTTTTGTAACTTCAGCTGGTGTGTGTTGAAGATGAGGTAGCATGCCGATTTTTCCCCAAACACCTGTAGAGCCTTGCAGTACTCGTTTGACAGATTCTTGCAATTGATGTGGTTGGTCACGATACTTGTTCGCGATTTGTACAAAACTCGGTCCCACCAGCGGTCGATTGGGAGCGTGGCAATTCAGGCAATCACTTTTGCGGATCATTGATAGACCTGGATCTTCAGCGTTAGCATCAGCTTGGGGTGTTGCCGGAATGGCTTCTACTGCAACTCGCATGGAAGCACTCAGTTCGATGAAGTGCTTTCCATCTTCCTCTGCCTCCTCAGGATCGCTCGTACCATCTTCAAAGTCACTGACGACTACTTGGTATTCGATGGATTTGCCGGGAACAAAGAAATCGCCATCGGCGGGTTTGGTGAAGCTAACCTTGGGACGCGTGTTTCCGACAATGATTGGCAGAGAACTTACGCTTGATGCACCGGCAGGATCGGTAACTTTGAGTTCCAAAGTATAAACGCCCGGGGTTTCGAAAACTGCCGTTGTTTCGGCTTGATTGCCAATCTCGACTGGCGCTGTTTTCTCTTGGCCTGAGCGTACTGCTGTCCATTGATAACTCAGCTTGTCATTGTCTTTGTCGGAAGACCCCTTCCCGTTGAGTTCAACGGTAAGAGGTTCTCGTCCAATTGTGTTTCGGGCATCTGCCTTGGCGATGGGCGAACGATTCCCTCTTATATAATCCAGTCTCACCAGTTGTGAGTCTGGATTAACGCCCCAGGTCTCTCCGTATTCCAATACATAAAGCGAACCATTCTGATCGAACTGCATGTCGATAGGGCGGGCAAACTTTGTCTCAGGCAGAAAACGCTCGACCGTTTTTAGGTTTGAATCGTCATCAAGATGCACCGCGTAAATCATGCTTCTGGACCATTCAAACGCGAAAAGCGTGTGATCGTATTCCTTCGGGAAGCGGCGGCTGCCAGAAGAATCCGGATCGAAATAATAAACGGGGCCAGCACAAGCGGTGCGACCACCATTGGCTACTGCGGGGAATTTTTCAGTCGGCGCGCCGGGATAGTAAATCATGGCTGGCATGGCAGCTGGTAAATTCGTCGCACCATTATTGTTGACAGACCGATTGATGGGCCGGTTCGGGTCGAGAGGTGGAGCAATCTTTCCCGTTTCGAAATCAACAATCCCGTAGGGATAATTGTCACCGATGAAATACGGCCAGCCAAAATTGCCAGCTACACGTGCCTGATTGACCTCGTCGTATCCTCGAGGCCCGCGGGGACCATCTGCACCAGCATCGGGACCTACGTCACCCCAGTAAAGGTAACCTGTTTTTTGGTCGACATTGATTCGCCAAGGATTCCGGCAACCCATGATATAAATCTCTGGGTACCCCACGGATCCGTCTGCAGGAAACAGATTGCCATTGGGAATTGAGTAGGTCCCATCCTGTTCTGGCCGAATCCGTAGGATTTTTCCGTTGTAGTTGCGGGTGTTACCTGATGTTCGTTGTGCATCCCAAGGCTCGCGATCTTTGCGCTGGTCAATAGGTGCGTAGCCTTGTGAGTCATTAAACGGATTGGTGTTGTCACCCGTGCCGATGAAGAGGCATCCGTCGGGACCAAACTCTAGAGATCCTGCATGGTGGCAGCATTGCAAACGCTGCTCCCTGTATTTGAAAAGGACCTTTTCACTGGCCATGTCCAGTTTGTGATCACGAATCTTGAACCGACTTACATGCTGACCTTTGAAGTCAGGTGGTGAGTATTGTAGGTAGATCCATTGGTTCTCGGAAAACTTTGGATCGAGTGCTAATCCGATCAGGCCGTTTTCCTGTTCGGTGGTTACGTTCAGCTTTCCTACTGCAGTGATCGCTCGCGTCTCGGGATCGATCAGTTTGATTTCACCCGCCAATTCAATCAGAAATATTTTTCCATCGGGAGCAATGTCAAACTCCATTGGCCTAACAAGATCAACGGCAACCGTTGTGGGTTCAAAGCGTATGGGGTCAAAGTTTTCGGAGTACGCAATGGAAGAAGATGCGATGATTGAGAAAAAGACGACATGAAAAAACGAGATCAACTTTAGATGCTTGCTGAGCATTGGACCAATATGAAAACTGGGAAAGAATTAGCGAAGAAGTCGGGGAGGGAATCGACGAAATTATAGCCCAAGCAGGTATTCGTGTCGCCGTTGGCGAGATCATGCGTTGCCAATGTGATCGTTGTTCGTGTGCGCGAACTAAATGCTACGCCCGACCTCATTCTGATCCATTTTGAACATCAAGTGGTTGGTGTGGCCCGATTTAAAAGAATCGATCCGTAGGTCAGGCTGGTCAGAAGATTTGGTAGGCCTTGGCATCCAGTTCTGCAGCTAGTTGGTTGTCGTTGGCGCGGCGTATCAGATCGTAATAGCCGTAGGGGTATTTAAAGACATGGCCGATTCCAAGCGTCTTGTCACCTCGCTGGTTCCAATATCGGGCTTGGTGAGGACGCAGTTTGCTTGGCCGGTGATCGGCAATTTTTCGGTCATTTGGGGCAGGTCCCTTTCGGGTCACTGTGACATATTTTCGAAAGGCTACCCGGCAACTCTCTGCCCATTCGGTGTCACCCATCGCTGCCAATTCCACTAAGGATTGACCAAAAGTCAGCATGTGACCTGCAAAGCCCTGCCCAAACCCTGAAAAACGGTCAATAGCGGTGCTAGCTTCTCGAAGGATGAATCGTGACGCCGCTACCTCATCAGAAAACGGAGGTGGTTGTACGTTCGCGTCTGGGTCAATGTCACGCCATGGCTTGAATGAACGAATGAGATTGCAAACACCTTCGACTCTTTCAGTCGTTGCTAATTCTGGCACCAAGCGAAATCCTTTGATGGCATGCATCGCAAAAATTGCGTTGTGGCCGACCTGTCTCAGCACACCACCGCCGTCCGCTAGTGCAAGCCCCACTTTCTCAATCGCTTTTGGATCACGATCGGCTTCAGGAAACGACTGGCACAGTTTGCTGGATGACCAATTCAAATCAAATAGTTGCTGGATCCGTTTTACTGTCTCCGCCTTAAGTTCGTTATCAACGCAGAGTAGGTGCGCGGAAATCATTGCTGCGCCGCGATGTCCATCTGCGAAATAGTTCATCTCCGC
>CAXGRW010000565.1:0-3933 GCA_964012125.1 uncultured Rhodopirellula sp. | reverse complement strand
TGCTGAGTCAGCGGACGAGAAGAGCTGATTCGACGGGTGAATAGCCCGTTAATCTCCGGTTTACCCGAAAACTTGCCGGGTTTCCGCAGGAAAGTGCCTTGGCAGACCTCTGCGCCACGCCTGTTTTTCGCTATCGTATGGGCAAGTTGGCCCAGGCAGTGCTCTGGGGAATCGTTGGATGATCCCCGACGTGGGAGGTTTTTCGACCTACTGCGGCGATGGAGGAATACCAGTATGTGATCATAAACAGACCATTGAACCCGCCCGCGAATCGGGCATTTTCCCGTACGAATATCAACGAATTACAACATTCGCTCGGCGGGTTCCATAAACGAATCGACAGGATTTCCGCACGTGCCCGCACGCATCTACGCGCTCGCAAAAGAACTGAAAGTTGACAGTAAAGATCTAGTAGATCTTGTCAAAAAAGTCGGTATTACCGGCAAAGGCTCGGCGCTGGCTAGCCTCTCCGATGAGGAGGCTCAGAAAGTTCGAGACCATTTATCTGGGGCTGGTAAGCCTGAACCGGTTGCTGCGCCCACAGCCACGACCGCTCCGACGGCAGTGCGTGACGTGGTTCCGACAGAACGGAAGCATGTCGCCATCAAAGTGGGCCGCAGTTCGAGTCGGACTTCCGCTCCAGAAAAACCGGCCAAGGCCGCGACGCCCGCACCCAAGACGCCCGAGCCAGTGGCTGAAGCCACGCCGGCCCCCGCGACTCCGGTGAAAAAAGAGGAGGTGGCTGCCCCCGAGACTCCCGCTCCTCAACCGCCGAAACCAGGCTCGCCGAAATCAGGCTCCTTGGGAAGTCGTATCAAAAGTCGAATGGGAGTTCGCAAAAGCGGAGTCGGAAATGATCCTGTCGCGCCAGTGAGACGCGATTCGACGGTTTCAGGCGGAAAGATGCGATCTCTAGACCGACCAACGCCCACGGGTGAAAAACGCACGGACTCCAGTAAAGCGAAACGCCGTGAGCCGCGTATCAACGTGAAAATGGCGTCTCTTCCGGAGGTCGCCGAGCCAAAGCCGAGCAAGCAGGCGAGCGGTGAGCCCAAGGCTCAGAAGCCGGACGTGAAACTCAGTAAAGACGTCATCGCAGGGCACCGTCAGGGGATGCGAGCCCCGCTGGAGGAACTTGCCAAGGAAGATAAAGACAGCAAGCGTTCCGCAGCGGCGAAGCGGGGTTCTGGCCTCACTGGTTTCACGGGCGAGAAGAAGCGTGAAGGCGGAGAAGAAGACAAGCCGAGACGCAAGCTCGCTGGGATGGCCAGCCCTCGTGCAGAGCGTGTTCGCGGCAAAGGACGTGGGCGAGCAGCCCTCGACCAAGGCGGCTATGGTTCTCGCCAAGGACGCTCTTCCCGTCACGGCCACAAACGGCGGAAGGGAGTCAATACTGCGGCGCCAAGAAAAGACGCCGTCGTACTTGAGCTGCCTTGTACCATTCGTTCATTCTCCGAAGCAGCCGGTGCCCCCGTCGGGAAGGTGCTTGCAACGTTGATGGGGATGGGGCTGCAGGTTGGTTTGAGTATTAATTCCGAGCTCGATCTTGAGACGGCCGAAGTGATTGCGGCCGAAATGGAACTTCAGATCGAATTGAAGGCCTCCGAAACGCTGGAAGATTCTCTGATCACAGGGTTGGAGGAACAGGAAGACGATCCCGATGCCCTGGTGCCACGAGCTCCAATCGTGACATTCCTTGGGCATGTCGACCACGGAAAAACCAGTTTGCTGGACTACTTGATTGGCATTGATGTCGTTAGCGGAGAGGCCGGGGGAATCACTCAGCACATCCGAGCCTACGAAGTTGACAAGGATGGCCGAAGCGTCACGTTCGTCGACACGCCAGGTCACGAAGCCTTCACCGAAATGCGTGCTCGAGGTGCGAACGTCACTGACATTGCTGTCCTTGTTGTGGCTGCCGATGACGGAATTATGCCGCAAACCGAAGAAGCAATCAGTCACGCGAAGGCAGCAGATGTGCCGATCGTCGTTGCGATGAATAAGATTGATCTCGAAGGTGTCGACTCAAACCGAGTCATGACGCAATTGACAGAACATCAGCTGACACCCAGCGAGTGGGGTGGAGACGTCGAGGTTGTTCCAACCAGTGCAATCAAAGGCATCGGTATGGATGAGTTGCTTGAAACACTTCTCACGATTGCCGAACTCAATGAGTATCAGGCGAATCCAGACCGCACTGCCCTTGGTGTTTGCCTTGAGTCCGAGCAGCAAGGGGATCGTGGTGTTGTCGCCAAGTTGATTGTCCAGAATGGAACCTTGAACGTCGGCGATGTGCTGGTTTGCGGTGCCTCGCATGGGCGTGTTCGGGCAATGTCTGACACGCTCACCGGGGAAGCACTGGAGAGTGCCGGACCAAGTACTCCTGTGAACGTCATGGGCTTTGATCAGGCACCGGGAGCGGGTGAACGGTTCCATGTACTCGATGACATCAGTAAGGCTCGCGAAATTGCTGGCAGTCGTGCTCATGCAAGCAGTCAGGAAAATCTCTCCGGCGTGACCACGAAGGTCTCCTTCGAGAACTTCCAGGAAATGCTGCAGGAAGGACGCCTCGGCCAGCAGGAAGAAAAATCCAAGTTGAACTTGATCGTGCGAGCTGATGTGAAGGGCTCACTTGAAGCGATTGATAAAGAACTGAGCAAGCTTGATAACCCAGAAGTCGAGGTTCGCGTTCTGCAGCGAAGCGTAGGTGGCGTCACGTTGGCTGATGTTACTTTGGCTTCCGCGTCAGATGCCGTGATCGCGGCTTTCAATGTGATTCCGGACGAGCAGGCTCGATCGCTTGCCGATGAACGTGACGTTGAAGTTCGACGCTACGACGTGATTTATAAATTGACTGACGATATCAAAGCGATGATTGAAGGTCGATTGAAGCCAGAAGAACGCGTCGTGGAGTTGGGGCGTGCTCTTGTCAAGCAGGTGTTCTCGATCAGTCGCGTGGGAGGTATCGCCGGGTGCTATGTTGCCCAAGGATCCATCCAGCGTGGTTGTCGTATCCGGGTCAACCGTGATGGTCGAACCATCGGAGACTACCCGCTAGATTCTCTCAAGCGGATCAAGGAAGACGTGAAGGAAGTACCACGCGGTATGGAGTGTGGTATCCGACTGTCAGGGTTTAATGATATTAAGCAGGATGATGTTCTTGAAGCGTATCGAATCGAAGAGGTTGCACGAACACTCGATTAACATCGTCCCCGCATCTGCCGGCGTGCAACGTTACGTAACGCGTTTGGCGGGACGTGAAACTGAGAGACTGAACAGAAAGGCTGCTGACGCCATTTGGCACAGTAAGCAATAAAACTCTGTGACAACACGCCTATGATTTCATGTTCGAGAAGAACAGGAATAGCAGACCAGCAGGTTGAGGGCGGGTTGGTGGCAGAGAATCAACGACAATGAAATTGACGTGCCGGTCTCGCCTGATTCGGCACGCGATTCACCCTTAGGCTGTTAACCATTCGACTGTCACCATTCGACTGTCACCATTCGACTGTCACCATTCGACTGTGCAATCGTGATTACCGTTCATCCCCAACCCACTTATACGCTGTGACCAGTAGACGTTTGTTAAAAGCAGCCGAAGCCATTCGAGAAGTGGTGGCTGCGTCGATTTTGACTGAAATGCGAGATCCACGCGTACAAGACGTCACCGTGGTCGGTGTCAAAGTGAGTCCCGACATGCGTGAAGCCCAGATTGCAGTCAGTATCATGGGAGACGAGTCACAGCAGCAATTGTCCCTGCGAGGGCTACAGAATGCTGCGGGATTTTTGCAGAGTCGAATTGCCTCGCGGATCGAGGCAAGGTACACCCCTCGGTTGCAATTTGTGATTGATAAAGGAATTCAGCATTCTCTGTTGGTCGGTGAGATTCTCGAGAAAATTAAGCGAGAAATTGACGATCCCGAACAGGGTGAA
>CAXGRW010000564.1:0-3940 GCA_964012125.1 uncultured Rhodopirellula sp. | reverse complement strand
TTCATCTCCGCCTCGATCTTTGGAAAATCGTCTTCACTGATTTTCTCAGGCAGATCGAAGTCGTAGTAAAAACCTCCCTCGGTGGTCGGTCCAAACGCCAGCGAAACGCCGTCATACAAACGCATGACAGCACGCGCCATGACGTGGGCCGCTGAGTGCCTCAAGACGCCCAAGGCAGCTTCATCCCGCCCCGTCAGCAACGTCAAGGGAAGTGGATCGCTGCCGTCAGACAATTCGCCTAATGGGCGATCGGCATCGACGATGGATCCCGACACCTCAGCAGCAATCACGCTACGTGCAAGGCCCTCGCTGATGCCCTTGGCGACATCCATGGCAGTGGTATCAGACGGATGCTCCGCAAGCGTTCCATCGGGAAGTTGAATTTGAATGCGGGAAGCAGAAGCGGAGTTCATCGCGTATCACCGTACTTAAGTGGAATCTGACAGACCCTCGCATACCGACGGCGAGTGCCCTGACCGCCAAAGGATGATCGCGGCCACCATGGACCGTCAATCCCGAATCAGAAGGACAGCTCAGAAGTCCACTGAGGAAGCCTTTTTCGAGCTAACACGGTTGACAAACTTTCAATTTAAACGATTGTTTAAAACAGACGTTTAAATCTTTTCAACCTCACCAAACGAGGTCACCTTGGTAAACCCAGTCAGCAGTTCGCTCCAATCACAGCGAAATCCAGAAGGGGAAACACGGCCCAGAGAGAGGCCTCACGACACAAGAAGTCGGATTTTAGCTGCGGCAGGGCCAGTTTTCGCCGCCCGAGGCTACGCCGGAGCGACTGTACGTGAGATCTGCTCGACTGCTGGCGTCAATATCGCGTCGCTCGGGTATCACTTCGGAGATAAGCTTGGGCTGTATCGCGAAGTCATCAACGACTTACGCTTGGCCCGCGCAAAACGGTTTCCAAGCCCTAATACTAATTTGGAAAAGCCTCAGGATACCTTGCAAGCATTAGTCAACACACTCCTAGCTCGCATGCTAATCACCGAGGAGGCGGCCTGGGAAACTGAACTTCTGATGCGGGAAATGCAGGATCCAACCCCTGTTTTCGAGAACATCGTGGAAGGGTTTTTCCGACCGTTGTTTGATCAATTGACGGAGACACTGCAGCTATTAGTGAAGCACGAGTTGCCCACGCACGCGGTACAGCACTTGGCTTTCAGCACCGTTGGCCAATGCCTTTATTATCGTGTGGGCGCCAAAGCGATCCAAGTATTAATTCCGGAGCAAGAACGAGATGCACATTATGACATCGGATCCCTAGCTCAACACATCACTGCGGTCATGCTTGCAGCCTGCGAGAACTTTGCGGCTTCACAGCAAAAGATCGAACCGAGTGACAAGTAACGTCACTTTAGAATCACTGATCAAGACGAAAGTCTTTCCACGAAAGCTACATAGATGGTCGATACTTTGATCTCACCTCCCGAACCCAGATCGGACGAAATTCCTCCCATTGCAGACGGTCTACAGCAAATCCCAACGTTCAAATCGCGAGTCGCTAACACTAGCCAGAAGGCGTTATTTGACTTCATCATTCCAGTGGGTCTGCTGGTGGCTGGCGTCGTCATCTTGCTGCTTCTGGGCACGGCAGAAACGGAGAAGAAGCCGGCAGTGGGTACGGACTACAACTCGCGTCTCGAAGCACTGAGCGAAGTCCGCGTGGAACGCCTCCACACCCTGACGTCTCTTGGCGAACAGCTACAACTGATTGTCGACGGCAGCGTCGCTCCGTTCCGCGAGGTCCAGGTTTCAACGGAAGTTTCTGGCGAGATCGTCGCAAAATACCCGATTTGTGAAGCGGGAGCTTATGTAGAAGCTGGCACACCGCTGATGAAAATCGATACCACGGATTACGATTTCGAGGTGGAGCGTCTCACACAGGTCAAAGCGCAAGAATATCAGGCACTGAAAGAAGTAGATCAGGAAAGGATCAACACCAAACGATCAATCGAGATTGCCAAGGAGGACATGGCTCTTCAACAAAAGGAAGTAGATCGCCAAGTCGAACTTGGTGACGGATTCACGAGCCCAGCGGAACGCGACAAGGCAAGACGCGCCTTGCTGGCCGCGCGGCAGCAGTTAGTGACTCTCGAGAATCAACTCAGTTTACTGGTGGAACGCCGGCAGAAAATTTTTGTCTCCGAGCAACTGGCTGAAACCCAGCTAAAAAAAGCTCGGCATGATCTGAAGCGAACTGAGATTCTCGCCCCAATCTCGGGAGTGATTGTAAATGAGAAAGTCGACCTTCATTCCTTCGTAGCACGAGGCACGACTTTAGTAACCATTGATGACACTTCTAAAGCTGAAGTCGCAACGAGCCTTCGGATGGACCAACTGTACTGGGTGCTAAACCAGGTAACAGCTGCACCGAGCAAGTCCTCAAAAGAAAAGTCTGATCCTGTCAACGATGAGGCCAACACCGGTGAAAGAACCGGTTCGCGCGGGTACAGCTTGCCGGAAACCAGAGCGATCATCGAATACGAACTAGCAGGTCGCGAAGGTGTGAAATACTACTGGAACGCCAAATTGATGAGCTATGACGGTATCGGCCTGAACTCTGCCACTCGCACCGTCCCGGTTCGCGTGGTCGTCGACGCCCCCAACCAGCACGTCGATGCGGAGGGATCACCTCTCGAGGTCACCGGCGCGACAGCCCTCGTTCGCGGTATGTATGTTCGCGTAAAGCTGCTGATTGCCCCTCGACCTGAATGGATGGTAATCCCCGCCAGAGGCCTTCAGGTGGACAATCGCATTCTACAATTCTCACCAGACCCATCCGTGTTGGCAGCCAAATCAATCGACAACGACCCGAAAAACACCACACCAACCGAAGCAAATCCTGCCAGTTTCAAACAGTCAGCAAGATTCAAAGCAAGAGATTGGGTACCGGGCAAAGTGACACTCGCAACCGGAATCAATCCGATTGCACCGTTGAGTGGCTCAGCCAGTATTTTGGCCGACAATGGCGAGAGTGGAACGTTCAACAAAAACAATCAAAGACTTTGGGTGTGCGAAATCGCTGGTGGTTCAGCAGAATTGCTCCAGCAAAATCCGTTTGTCGTCGTCTCACCCTTCGAAGAGATCGACAACGAAACATCGCCGGCGAGAGCCAGTGCGGATGTGGTCAACGGTGCTACGGAATCAAAGGTGACGAATGAACAGACCAATCGCGTGACTGCTGCAGTTCAGGAGAGCGGAACATGAAGCGTCTTGTTGCATGGGCGATCACAAATTCGCCGGGCATGAATGTACTGATGCTCGGTTTGATGCTGGTCGGTGGCGTTTCGCTTTGGAATATGCGCCGCGAAGTATTTCCAGCATTCGAGCTTGAGATTGTGATGATCACAGTACCGTACCCCGGTGCTACCCCTCAGGACAGCGAAGAGGCAATCTGCCAAAAAATCGAGGAGGCAATCCGCGCGATCGACGGAATCAAGAAGGTAACTTCCATTGCCCAGGAAGGATCAGGATTTGTGCTCGCTGAACTTCGCAGTGATGTACGAGACGTACAAAAGATCATGGCAGAGATCGACCGCGAGGTAGATCGCATTCCAAGTTTTCCTGCACTCGCAGAAGACCCACTGATTCAGCAGATCACCTTTCGCGACGCTGCAGTTCGAATTGGGATCGTCGGCCCCGCCCAACGCAGCCCGGAGGCTGAGTGGAAACTCCGTGAAGTCGCCGAGGAAGTTCGAGATGACATCCTGAGTCTGCAAGCTGTTTCCTCTGCCTCCATGATGGGCACACGGCCGTTTCAAATCGATGTCGAAATCCCAGAGGCAACGTTGCGTAGCTACGGGCTCTCATTGCAACAAGTTGCCGATATTCTCCGCGCTCGAAACATTGAACTGCCCGGCGGCCAACTGCGAGCTGATGGTCAGGAGATTCTGTTACGAGCCAAGAACAAACGCCGGGTCGGAGA
>CAXGRW010000563.1:0-3941 GCA_964012125.1 uncultured Rhodopirellula sp. | reverse complement strand
AACTCGGACTCATCGAGCACCATGAAGAAACTAAAAATGACAAGAACCAGATTCACTCGATTTCTATTCGCCCTGACTCTCATTGCTGGAAGCATTTCAGGCGGGACCTCATGGGCAGCAGACAAGCCGAATATCTTGTTTTTTATGTCGGACGACCTCAACACAGCGTTGAGTGGGTTCGGGCACCCTCAGTGCAAAACACCGGAGCTGGACAAACTGGCGGATCGCGGAATTCGGTTCGAAAATATGCACTGTCAGTATCCGGTGTGTGGCGCGTCCCGTGCATCGCTGATGTCCGGTTTGTATCCTTACACCAACGGAACGATGGGTAACATTGGAACACTTCGGGGCAACATGCCAGACGTGCTCACTATGTCGCAGTTATTTCGCAACAATGGTTACCATGTTGGTCGAATCAGCAAGATTTACCATATGGGAATCCCGAATGAAATTATCGCGGGAACCGCTGAACGCGACGATCCACATTCGTGGGATGAGGTGGTGAATATCAAGGCTCCCGAGCAGAATGCTCCTGGAGAAAAGACAAACTGGTCACCCAAAAATAACAGCTCGCAAACGTTTACTGGCGTCATCGCGGAGGGTGGTGATCCGGTGCACGCTGATGGCATGGCCGCCGGGCACGCCATTGACTTTCTTCGACGTCATAAGGACAAACCGTTTTTTCTTGCTTGTGGTTTTGTGCGGCCCCACGTGCCGTTGGTTGCGCCCAAACAATATTTTGACCGCTATGATCGCGAAGCTATGGTTGCTCCAGTGGTGCCGGAGGGTGATCTGGAGGATGTTCCAAAAATCATTCGCAATTACAAACGCAATAGCACCAGTTACGGAGTCACACCCGAATTACACAAGGGTTTACTTGAGGCCTACTACGCCAGCATCTCCTTTATGGATGCACAAGTTGGTCGTGTGCTTGATGAACTCGAAGCATTAGGGTTGGCGGACAACACCATTGTCGTGTTTACGAGCGACCACGGTTACCTGTTAGGACACCATGATAAATTCCAGAAGCAGCATTTGTTTGAGGAGGCGACCCGTGTGCCGTTCATTGTCAGTGTTCCATGGATGAAAAATCAGCATGGCAAGGCAACGAAACACATCACGGAGTTGATTGATCTCTATCCAACCCTTGCCGAATTGTCTGGGCTAAAAGTACCGCATAGCCTGCAGGGGAGTAGCATGTTACCGCTACTCAAAAATCCCAAGTCTGATGGTTGGAAAAAGGAGCTTGCTTTCACGATCAGTCGCAATGGTGGTGAGTCCATCCGTACTCCACACTGGCGGTTTACACAGTGGGACTATGGCAAGGGAGGCATGGAGCTTTATGACCTGAGGAAAGATCCTGGCGAGTTCACCAACTTGGCCCAGAAATCTGAGAATGCTGGGCAGCTAGAAAAAATGAAGAGACAGCTTGAAGCCACGCGGCGTGAAGCAGGCTATTCCGCCGATAAGTTTGCCAGGGAAAACAGACAAAGATAGCAGTTTTGTTAAAATTACAATGGACGCAGTCAGACGCCTGGTTAACAAACTGCCTGCAGTGGTTCTGTCGAAAACCGCATCAGGGAAAGAGCCTGCCAAATAATCACGCGATAGCGTCATGCTCGGTTACCGCTTGTGACGTGGAAGCTTGGGATGTTTGAGTGTACCCGCGTTGAAGCAATCACGATTGGTGCCTACTCAAAAGGTTGGCCGAGGGACTCAGTAAGGCCCGCTATCTCAGGGGTTGGGAAGCAGAGAACCGTATACATTAAAGGGCACGAGATCTGAAAAGTTCGGTCTGTCCAATGCCCGTTGAGTAGGAACGGGGGCACGGGGAACCGCGTTGCGGCTATTTTCGGATTCCGATTAGTACGGGATCGTGGTCAGAACTGCGGTAGGGATCAGCAGCGTAGACTGGTGCGGGATTGTACTCTTGGTTGTAGTCCATGAACCGAGGTTCGTCTGCATTGATGTGCCATATCGAAACACCAGTTACATCTGCCGCGAGCGATGCGGTAGCAAAAGCGTGGTCGAGACTGCCGCATTGAGCGTAATAGACGAACGTATAATCCGAACCGAAGGATTCAGAGGGGGCCGATTTCCCTAATGCTTCATGCAAGTCGACTAGGCCATTAGCACGTAAAGCATCGATTGGGTCTTCTTGTTGGTAGGCGTTCAGGTCTCCAATGACGAGAACACGCGATGGTTCAGTACTTTCGTGGGTTGCTTTAATGTAATTGCAAATCGCTAGTGACTGCGCGCGACGTGCCGCGTTGTATGCGGCTTGCCCATCACCTTTGTTCTTATTTATGGCGTCAGCATTGTCCGCACCGCCCTTGGATTTGAAGTGATTGACGATCACAGTGAACGGCCTTCCTCCTTGCGTGGACTTGAAGGTTTGCACGATTGGTGTCCGGGCAACAGAAAATGCCTCGTCATTGATGATCGAAACTTCGCCCACGGGAGAGACTCGATCAGCGCGATAGATAATCCCAACACGAATCGAATCGCTGCCGCCTGGTGACTCGCCAAGCCCCTTTGGCATTCCACAGCCCTTGTAGACATTTTTCCCGATCTTCTTGTTGAGTGCTGCAACAAGACGTTCCTCGGCATCGATGTTGTTTTCCAATTCCATCAGTCCGATCACGTCTGCTTGCAATCCGTGAATGGCGGCCGTGATCTTTGCTTCCTGGCGGGACAGTTCGGATTCGGAATCTGCACCTCGAGCATTGTTTTGGCCATCATCAATGGTTGTGAAATAATTCAGCACGTTGAAGCTGGCAACAGTGATGTCTGCATCGCCCAGATCGGGGCGTTCAGGACGTTCAGCAGGTGACCATTGAAGGGGTTGGTTTGCCTGAATCACCAGTTTGTTGCGCTCTTTGGTCAGGCGACCTGAGACACCATGGATAATCGATCCGATGCGGATGGTGGGATGAGTTTTACCGAGCTCCGGAAATAGCGAGAGTGGAAATACATTTTGGTCAGCAGTACCATCATCAATGACGATACTTGCATCGTCATTTCTTTTCTGTGCTTCTGTTACTTTGGCTACGTTGTCACCACCCTCGAAAGAATTTTTTTTGGCATCGGCATCATTAGGATCGATGCGGCTGGTAGGGACATGGAGACGATTACGCGCCACCTTGATCTGACCACGGCGAGCCAAGTCATAGGTGTCGACGATCATCAGATCACCTTTGATCATGACTTGCTTTCCAATGTGTGAATTCCAATCCACTGAATTCAGGTCACCCGTAATCACCACGTTGTTGTCGGTCGGCTGTGCTTTCTCGGAAGCCTGCTCTTCATCAACAACGTTTGCTACAAAACTCTTGGGGGGCTGTTCGGTGGGTACGGATTTTCCTGTTTCTGTCTGTGGAGTGCAGCCCATGAGCAGCGAAGCCGAAATCAGTACGTGCAAAAAAATAAAATACCACCGGTGGTTGGATGCAAAAATCATGGGTCGCTCGGTAAGGGTATCGAGAACATGAAGAGAACTGTTGGGTTTTGGGAATCATAGTACGTGGGCAGCGCATGGGCGAGTCGGCAGATCGCGGCGAAGTGGGTCGAAAGGCGCGACACGTCGTGTAACGAAAGATTAGCTTCGCAGCAGTTTCATTGGATTCACCATGAGTTCACCGGATCTGGCAACTTTCTTCCCAACGCTGCCGTGACACACTGCTCTTGTTCTAACGTTCGATCGTCAGAAGAGCACTGTCGATAAGACCCAATGTTGATTCAAAACCACCGTCCACGAAATACAATTCCCAAACTTCTTTTCCCTCGTCATCGTCTTCTTCGCGTTTTGGATAGCCAACCAGATCAAGCAGCTGAAAAGTGCGAGGTTCGGCGTTGTCGATATCAACGGCATAGACAAGTGATGCCTCGTCGTCGTCTGGTTGGTCAATCTCGATGAGTAAGCGATAGGGCAGCGGATTTTC
>CAXGRW010000562.1:0-3943 GCA_964012125.1 uncultured Rhodopirellula sp. | reverse complement strand
GCCAACATTTTAAACCAATATTTTGCATCAGATCATCGACATCCTGGCTTGATAGCAGCAACGAACGTACATAGGCACGAATCGCCCGTTCACTGCCCATGAACAGCGACATGAATCGATCGTAGGGCTGATCCGTTTCCAGCCTTGATGTGTGTGGGTTGTGAGTCATGGGATGAAACTGGCGAACCGAAACGTGCATTCTGCAGAGCCGTTCGTCGATCACTTTGTCAGCAGAATTCCGATCAGCACTCTGATGATCGCAATTACCACTTGTTGCTCACGCAGCGTGGATCCGCGTTGTCGCGTGCGGTATCAAATGGGCTTGCTGGTGTGGTTAAAAGTATGCCGTCAATAACGATGTCTCTGTTACCATTTAGACTGCCGCTCAGCAGAAAATTACGCCGGAAAATACGTTTTTCAAGCCGGATTTTTTGCTGAACGGGAGTAGTGAGGATGAAATTCTTGCGCACTGGCCAACATTTCGTTGCAGCCATTTTGGGGTCTTCTGTCAGTAACGGTATGTAACCGAAAAGTAACCTCTCAATGGTGCGGATTCGTCTCACTTTCCATTGAGTGCTAAGCTGGTGGTCGCAGCAAAAGCCGCTAATTCCAGCGATCAAACCTGATATCGTCCCGGAGAATCACGATGTGGTCTGCTTTGACTCAAATTCCGCAGAGACCCGCGGCTCGCCAAGCCCTGATTGGGGCTGCAATGTTGGTTCCCTATCTGACCGCGGCTTCCCTGTTTGCGGAGGATGGATCGGAAGGGAGCACGCCTGAGGGTTTCCGTGGATCCTATTTCGTGGGCGGTCAGATCCATGTGAATGTTTATGGCACTTCTGAGGGGAAACCCTTGACGAAAGGTCACTGGGATTTCAAGCCATCTTGGTCAAAGACCGATGACATGTTGGTTTTTTTTCGCAGGCTCAAGAGTGACCCCGATGTTTCCAACTGGAAGACAGCAATCCATATCATCAATGTTGATGGTACTGGTCTGCATCCGTTGAGTGATGGAACGCACACCGATTTCAATCAAACCTGGACCCGTGATGGCACCAACACTCCGATCTGGAATCGAAAGAACCCCAAGACCGGTGGTTATTGTGTGATGGCCAGCAAAGTGGGTGCGCGGCCCGGTGATGAAATTGCTTTGACCGACAACAGATACCACACGTGGGCCTTTACCTGCTTGACAGATGGACGCATTCTCGTTCGATCCAAGCATCCGAAGTTGGGGTGGGGTTATTACCTGATGACCCCCGGCAAGAATGCGAATCCCAAATTCGAACGGATCAGCTGCGATCTTGAAAAGACCGGAGTGCTTGATCGTGTGAGCCTCTCACCCAGTGAAACCAGAATCTGTTTTGAATACCAACCGGGGTTCAAGAGGCAGGTGCCGGGCCGGACCCTGTATGTGGGTGACTTTGATGTCCAGACACGGGCGATCACAAACTTGAAAGCGTTTGCCAACGCAGATGGAAAACCAGTTTGGTTCGCCTATCCGCGTTGGTCAAAAGATGAGTCGGCAATCGTTTATCATGCCGGAAAGAAGTTGTTTCTGTACACGCTGGCTGACGGCTCTACGAAAAAGGTGTCGACCAATGATCGAGCAGATTACCGTTACCCCCACATGGAAGACACTCCCAAGTGACCGACCTGCAACCACCCGTGCAGTGAATCTGTGGATCGATTTATCTTTCCGATTCACCGCCGGGCTTGATATCACGACAGAGATGCCGAGCAGGTCATCGGCTACTTCAATGCCGAGTAGTCGGTGGATTTCATGTAGGTCGAGGCGGGGGGTTTGGCCAGTCGCCCGACTCCCGATTCCTTGGCGGCTTTTTTCCAATCGGGGTCAGCCACGAATGCTCTCCACGATTTGCCCGCAGCCTGTCGGCTGTCATGCTTGATGATATAGATCAGCATGTCTTCAGAATCCGGTTTGTCAGTCGGGTGCCAGTAGGCGACTGATTTGATTCCATGACGATCAAAGAGACCTATCGTGTGATCACGAAATCGGGCATCCAGCTTGCCGAGTTTTCCGGGTGCTGCTTTATAGATTCGCAATTCGAAAACGTCATCGTCATCCTGGTCGCCATTCTTCCACTCGGGCGAGTAGTCCGTGGTTTCCATGTAGACCGATTCGGGGGGAGCTGCCAACGGACCAACTCCGGATTCTTTGTAGACCTTTTTCCATTCCGGGTCGGCGATGAACGCTTTCCATGAAGCTGCTGCTGCATCACGACTCTTGTGTTTGATCACATAGATCAGAGTGTTCTTCGATTTTCCTTCGTCCGTCGGCGTCCAGTAACCGACGGATTCAATCCCATGTTTCTTGAATAGTCGGATCGTGTGATCACGGAAACGGGCATTCAAAGCGTCCAGTTTTCCCTCTTTGGTCGTGTAGGTCCGTAATTCATAAACATCAGCCGAAGCGGTTGAGAATGATTGAGTGACCGTGACGAGAATGCAGGCCGTGATCCAATGCTTGATGTGCGAGGGGATGGTCATCAAGTGACTCCGGATGATTGAGGAAAGTGGCTATGTGCAGCTGGCAAATTACCGCCACAACCACGAAGAGGGTATTTAATGGGATCGATCATTCTAGCTGCATGGCCACGGCATGCCAGTCACGTAGAGGGTTGTCGCGTCAATGATGCCGGGTGAGCGAGAATGACAAAACCACACAGCCTGAGTTTTTTAGAATAATTCGCGAATCGGGCTGCCGTCTCTCAGCAAAGTGATGGGACGGCCGACATTCGTTGCAAACTCAGTCTTGGATTCGATACCGATATTTTTGAAGAATGACGCTGCCACATCATCGGGTTTGTATCCCGTGGAAGCGGGTTCGGAGGCGGTTGCGTCGGTAGCACCGACGACTTGACCACCTTTCATTTCACCGCCTGCCATGACAGCACACATGGCACGAGCCCAGTGGTCCCGTCCGCCGCTGGCATTGATTTTCGGCGTGCGACCAAATTCGCCCGCGGCCATGATCGCGGTTGATGACAACAGATCACGTTCCTGCAGACGGTCAATCAAACCTGCCAATGCGCGGTCAAAGGCGGGAAGAAGCGTTCGCAAACGCGGGAAATTTTCGCTATGTGTGTCGAAATCAAATTCCGCTGGACGGAGTCTGACCGTGACAAAGTGCACGCCTGCCTCGATCAAGCGTGCTGACAGAAGTAATGACTGGCCGAATTCATGCTTCCCAAATCGATCACTTTCGGCAGGATCTTCCTGAGACAGATCAAATGCCGCACGTGTTCTGGGAGCGCTGATGATGTCGTAGGCCTGTTCAGTGAAACGGTCCATTCCGGCGACTTGATCATCAAGGTCTTCGAACCCTTTGAATGCGATGTCCAAGTCATCAAGAAGTCGCTTCTGTGACTTGTAGCGATCGACGGTCAGGCCTTCTTCCAACGAAATGCCCCGTACCGAATAAGGAATTCCGTGTCGTGGTTTGGCTGCTGTCAAAGCGCTGTATTGTGTTCCCAGATAGCCGGGCCCGACAAAAGATTCGTCGATGGAAACGTAGGTTGGCAGGTTGGGGTCCGAGGGATGCTCGTGACTGACAACGCTGCCATATTCGGGGTAACTGACCGTCTGGGATGGCTTGTTTCCGGTCAGCAGATATTTTTTGCCAAGGCCATGGTCGGGGACGTTGTGTGTGATTCCGCGAATGATCGCATACTTGTCAGCCCGACTTGCCAGTTGCGGCAAATGCTCGCAGATCTGGATACCCTCGACATTGGTCGCGATGGGTTTGAATTCACCACGCACTTCGACGGGCGCATCAGGTTTGAGATCAAAGGAGTCCTGATGGGATGGGCCGCCTTCAAGAAAAATGAAGATGCCAGACCGTTTGGGTGCATTGGGTGTTTCCGCCGCATGCATACGCAGGTACTGGGATAACGACAATCCCGTCCCCAGCATTCCGATT
>CAXGRW010000561.1:0-3955 GCA_964012125.1 uncultured Rhodopirellula sp. | reverse complement strand
CAAGATTCCATAGGAGCCGAGGAGGACACAACGCCGGGTGCGCCGCGTCTGCTCCCCAAGGACACCTTGGCCTATATCCGAATCGACAATGTTGATGATATGCGAACGGATATGGCGGCCTCATCGATGGGTCGGATGATGAACGACCCTCAGCTGAAACCGTTCGTGAGCGAGGTTTACACCACGCTCGGTGATTTATTCGAGCAATTTGGCGAGCAAATCGGCTTGTCCCTCGAAGAGTTGCTTGCCATTCCTACCGGCCAAGTGGCAGCGGCTGCGATGCCGGCGAACTTATCGGAACGCGATCAAGAACTTGCGGAAGACGAAGCAGACAGCGATTCACCGGAAGCGATTCGACGCAGAATCGAGCGGAAACGTGAACAACAGAATGCGATTGCCGGAATTTTCATTCTTGAGGCGGGAAAAAACCTCGACAACATGATGTCGTTGGTTGATCGCCTTGAAGAACAAATGATTCAGGGCGGATATGTGCGTCGGACGAGCAAGGTCAAAGGAACGACCATTGTCAAATTACTGCCGCCGCGACAGGGTCGTCCGGAAATTGAATATTTCACAAAAGACGACACCCTGATTTTTGGCATTGGTCACGATACTGCGGCCAAGTCACTGGCACAGTGGACCGGCACCAGCGAGGAAGACTCGCTTGCAGATCGTGCAGACTTTACTTCCCTGATGTCACGATGCATCGGAGCAGAAGAAACCCGCCCCCAAATGACCTTCTTCTTTGACCCCTATCGCTTTGTTGAGCGTTTGGTCAATCGCGGTGGTGCTGCTGCCCTTGTTTGGCCGTTGGTGGAAAATCTTGGTGTCAGCAAAATCCGCGGTATTGGCGGAAGCACTTTTCAAGGCGGAGAGGTGTTCGAGGATATTGCCCACATGCACATCCTTCTTGACCCGCCCCGAGATGGGATGTTCGGCGTTTTACGACCTGAGACTGGTGACACAACTCCACCCAAGTGGGTACCTGATGATGTTTCAGGTTACCTGACGTTGAATTGGGATTTCGAACAAACCTATGAAAACCTCGACAAGCTGATCGCGAGCTTCCAAGGTGCCGATCCAATGAAACGCTTTGTTGAGGAACCGGCAAAACAAGCGTTGGGAATATCCATCAAGGAAGACGTACTAGAGAATCTGACTGGCCGTTTCATCACCTCGAGCTGGATGGAACCACCCGCTCGTTTGAATAGTCAAACACGACTATTTGGCCTTGAACTGAAAGACGGCCTGAGCGCAAAGGGAGTGATTGCGAAACTACGTGATAAACGTCCCAACGACATCGAGGTTGAGACCATCGGCGGGGTGGTTGTCTACGGTCCCAAAAACCAACGTCAACGCAATCTGCCGGAGAATTTCCGGCAGCCAAAACCTGGCGTAATCATTCTTGGCAAGTGGATCATCTTCAGTGATAGCCGGAAACTACTGACGCGGGTAACACAGGCCAATGCTGACTCGATACCTCGTCTGGTCAATGTCCCTGAGTACGACCTTGTCAGTAGTGAACTGGGCGGCAAACTGGATGGCGAAACACCATTCATGGTTTCGTTCATGAGAGGAGCCGACTCCATTCGTCAAATTTACGATTTGACAAAATCACCGGAAACTTTGAGGTTCATTCGCTCCGCATCCGAGAACAATCCGTTTCTCGCAAGAATGCTGGGCTTGCTTGATAAAAACGAACTTCCGGACTTCGAAGAATTTGAGAAGTACTTTGCTCCTACCGGCAGCTTCGCCTACGACGAAACTGGCGGCATGCATTTCGGTTGGTTTACTCTCCGAGCAGATGACTGATACCACCGTCACTTAGCATGACGAGGCAGTCACAATCAACTCGACAGCACACTCATGCTTTACAACTCGAAAGAACCACGTTGGACTTGATTAGCCAGCGTGGTTTTTTGATGAATTGAACGCCCAACAAGTGACGGTTTTGTGAATCCAATCAAGGAAACTGTTATGGTGCACGCTCAATCGTTGAACCTACTCAGCCACCGAACTGCTGAGCAACCTTTATTCATTTACCCAGTTCTTTAGCTACCCAATTCTTCGCTGAATAGAAACATCGCCTTACATTCTGCAAGTTGGGCCTCTATTTTTCATCTCACTGTCTTACACCTCACCAAGTTGTACAAGCGTGTCATTTAAACATTCATCAAGACATACTCTGAAGAGTATTTTCTCAGTCACTGTGGGCATCCTCCTCGCCCTATCCACGTCAACACGCCTAACGATTGCCGAGGAACGTAAAAGCCAAGTAGCCAAGCTCGGTTCCTACGCATACGAAGCCAAACCAGGTGACGCAGCTTTCGCCAAGTTCAACCCTCGACTTGCACCGCCCCCGGGCCCACTACTGCTCAAGCAGGGCGATCGACTTGCGATCATCGGTGATTCCATCACGGAACAGAAAATCTACTCTCGAATCATAGAAACCTATCTGACAGTTTGTGTACCGCAGCTTGAAATCGATACACGACAATACGGTTGGAGCGGCGAACGAACCGAGGGTTTTCTGAAACGAATGGATCAAGACTGCCTGAGATTCAACCCAACGGTCGCAACCCTCGCCTACGGCATGAACGATACCCGCTATCGCCCCTTCGATATGCTCAATGGGCAGTGGTACCACGATCACTACAGCGAAGTCGTCGCGAAACTAAAAGCTTCAGGTGCTAAGGTGGTCGTCGGATCGCCCGGCTGCGCTGGCAAAATCGCCACCTGGGTCAAATCGAGGAGTGGCACACTGGACGAGCACAATTTACACCTATGCGCTCTGCGAGACATTGCGTTACAGGTCGCGGAAGAGCAGGATGTCGCATTTGCCGACATCTTTTGGCCGATGTACCAGCAACAGATACTCGCCGCACGAAAATACGGTACTGCCGAAAACCCCTACGAGATTGCTGGCCGTGACGGAATTCACCCAGGAGGTGCTGGCCACCTGCTGATGGCCTATTCTTTCTTGCGGGCAATGGGACTGAATGGTGAAATTGCCGCCATCAAATTTGATAGTCAGGCTGATACAGCTACTGCGAGCGAAGGGCACGAAATAGAACGATGCGACCAAGGGGTAATCAGCCTGACGAGCCAACGCTATCCTTTCTGTGCCGACGGCTCGGTGGATTCTGACAATTCCATAAGATCCGGAATGTCCTTAGTTCCCTTCGACCAAAATCTAAATCGGTTCATGCTTTTTGTGACCCGACTCAACTCACCAAAAGCCAAAATCACTTGGGGCCAAGACTCCGTCGTCATTTCGGCTGAGCAACTGGCAAACGGAGTGAACCTGACAACCCTGTTCCCCAAAAACCCGTTCCATGCTGCGTTCAATGCAGTCGATTCAGCAGTCGCCGCCAAGCAAGCTTTTGAAACGCAACAAATCAAAAAGGTGTTTCATGGCAAGGAAGGCAAAAACGACATGGAATCGGCTGTCGCACGCACTGAAAAAGAACGTGCCGCATTGGTCTCGGAAATCGCGGCGGCTCGGTCTGCTGTCGCTCACCAACTGAGCATTCAGCCAGTCGAATGACCCGTTCATAACAACAAGGTGCGACTTTCGCTGTCATTAACTGAGTTCAACGATACATCGTCAAAGTTGACCGGGTAGATCTGTTAGACTCCCTCAGAGAACACCTGACGAATCCAGTTATTCAGGCGCGTGGGCGGTCTGCCAGAAATGAGGATCACATCGCCATCCCGCAACCAAATCTCATCTACAGGCGTCGGGCGTTTGCCATACACGGCACCTTGCAGATCCAACATGGTTGAAATAAGTCGCCAATCTCCTGCACGCCGCATGATGACAACCTGTCTCAAATTGCCCTCAGGCAGGTGCCCTCCAGCCGACGTGATCGCGCCCAGCACAGATGTCGTCCGCGAGGTTGTTGGTCTGAACCGGCGTCACCTCAATGGCTGGCTCATCGTACAAATTCATGTA
>CAXGRW010000560.1:0-3961 GCA_964012125.1 uncultured Rhodopirellula sp. | reverse complement strand
ATGCCTGAGGTCGACACGCCACTTCTTGAGGTTCGGAAAATCGGAAAGCAATTTCCGGGGGTCCGCGCGCTACATGATGTTGATCTGACTGTGCAGCACGCAGAAGTACTCTCAGTGATTGGAGAAAATGGTGCCGGAAAAAGCACTTTGATGAAGATCCTTGCGGGTGTGCAAATGCCCGACAACGGGCACGTTTTGATTGATGGAGAGCCTGTTACGCTGGATTCCGTCAAGGCATCTCTCGACAATGGTGTCGCTCTGATTCATCAGGAGTTGAATCTCGCCGAAAATCTTCAGGTTGGTGAAAATATCTACTTGGGTCGAGAGCCGAATCGGTTTGGATTTATCGATCGAAAACAGATCAATGTCGATGCTGTCAAGGTTCTGAAGCAGATCGGTTTGGCCGTGGAACCAACGACTCCTCTGAGTGACCTTTCCATCGGTCAGCGGCAAATGGTCGAAATTGCTAAGGCAATGTCGGTGGGTGCGAGAGTACTGATCATGGATGAACCAACCTCAAGTCTCTCCAGTGCCGAGGCGGAACGGTTGTTTGAGGTGGTTAAGGATTTGCGAAAACGGGGCGTCAGTGTGATCTACATTTCGCACCGTTTGGGTGAAGTCAAGTCTTTGTCAGATCGTGTGGTTGTGCTGCGAGATGGCGAAAATGCCGGTGTCTTGGATCGTGATGAGATCACTCATGACAACATGGTGCGGATGATGGTGGGGCGGGACGTTTCGCAATTTTATTCACGTGAGGCACTACCAATTGGTGATGTTGTGTTGTCCGTTGATAGGCTCCGCACACCAACGTGGCCCGAGCACGAAATTACGTTTTCAATTCGCCAAGGTGAAATTGTTGGGATTTCAGGTCTGGTGGGCGCCGGACGCACTGAAATGTTGCGGACGCTATTTGGAGTCGATGATCCAGTTGCTGGGACCGTAGCCGTGGACGGTAAAATCATCGATTTGAAGTCGCCAATTGCGGCGATTGATGCGGGGATCGCTCTCGTGCCAGAGGACCGAAAACTTAACGGACTGGTGATCGATATGAGTGTGCGGCACAACATCGGGCTGGCTGCTTTATCACGCAATCGATTGGCGGGCGGTTTTTTGAATCGGGCGATTGAAAAGCGTGACGCAACCCAAATGGTTCGCGATCTACGGATCAAAACGCCCAATGATGCCCAAATCACACGCTTCCTCTCGGGTGGCAATCAACAGAAAGTTGTATTGGGAAAGTGGCTGTCCATGATGCCAAAGATTTTGCTGCTTGATGAGCCAACACGCGGAATTGATGTTGGGGCGAAACAGGAAATCTATCAACTGATGGAAAAACTTGCCAAAGAGGGACTGGCCGTTTTGTTTGTCTCAAGTGAGATGGAGGAAATCATGGGCATGAGTGATCGTACGATCGTGATGCATGAAGGGCGGATTACTGGCGAGCTCCAGCGTTCTGAATTGTCGGAAGAATCGATCATGCAACTGGCGACAGGTAACGCAAATAACGTGGCAACGGTAACGAATTAATGAATGCAAAATCGCTTGGTATCTTTGGTCTGTTGGTGATGCTTTTTGTGTTCATGGTCCTGATGACCTCGGACTCATGGACCAATGTTTTTAGTAGTACTTTTTTGCAATCCAATAATTTGGAAAATCTGCTGCGCCGGGTTTCGATGTACGGCCTACTCGGAATAGGGGTGGCGTTTGTCATCATCACGGGTGGGATCGATTTGTCTGTTGGCTCGATTGTATGTCTTGCGGGTTGTCTGCTCGGGATTTTTTTGCAGGTTGATTATCAGCCAGCATCTGTCTTTGAAGTACACCGTGCCAACGCGGGCAGTGAAACGGTGGTTGTCCATGGCAATGCGGACGGCATTTACGAAGTGGGTGACAAACTCCGGATGTATCGGGGACGGCAACCGGCCTTGCTGACAATACAGGATGTGGAAGCTGTGCAGTTGGCTGACTCTGATGGTGAGCCGATAGGGGTGGGGACCGTTCTGAAAGTCGAGGGTTTGACCCGTGATGAAGACTCCGGGCAAGTCGCCAAGGCATTTGAAATTTTGGACTTTGGAAGGGCTCAAGAAAACCAGCCAGCTTGGGTCAGTCTTGCGGGAGTTCCCTTTGAATTGTCGGCACGAGACCGCGTTGCCTTCTTTCACCCAAGTTTAGGGTTGAAGGATCTTGTGGTGCGTTCAGCTTCTCGTGAAGGTGAATTGTCAAAGGTGGAATTCGAACAAGCTCTTGGTGAGCGGTTTTCAAAAGAATGGATGGCAATGCCAACCGTTCGAAAGCAACGCATGGCGATTCCCCTCGCGATCATGTCGGTTCTGGGGATCGCGGGGTGCCTGGGGTTGTTGCATGGACTTCTGGTGACTCGCGTACATTTGCAGCCCTTCGTGGTGACGCTCTGCGGTCTGTTGATCTATCGCGGAATTTCACGGTGGCTGGTAAATGACAATCCAGTCGGCTTTGGGATCGAATACAAGGAAACTCTCAGTCCTCTTGGGTCAGGAAAACTGTCCTTGTTGGAGTGGGGAACTGCAGATGGAACGCAGACGTTTGGGATCCCGTATCCGCTATTTGTGTTTTTGGCTGCAGCCATCGTTGCTGCCGTTTTTCTGAATTTGACGATCTGGGGACGCTACATGCTGGCGTTGGGAAGTAACGAGGAAGCAGCACGTTACAGCGGGATTCGAACGGAAAAAGTGACAATTTTGGCATATGTGATTTGCACAATTTCAGCAGCCACGGGTGGCATCCTGTTCGCTCTTGATTCCGGTTCGATTTCACCTTCAAGCTTTGGCAATTTTTACGAACTTTACGCAATCGCTGCAGCCGTGCTTGGTGGTTGCAGCCTCCGAGGTGGTGAAGGATCGATTTTTGGTGTGATCGCTGGAACAGCGGTCATGATGCTTCTGAATAACTTGATCCTGTTATTGAAAATTCCTGATCGCTTGGAGTTTACGATTATTGGCTTGGTGATTTTGCTCGGAGTCACGCTTGATGAAACGGTGCGTCGCATTGCAGCTCGCCGACGAGCAATGAAGTCCGCTCAAAATTAGCCATTTGTCGAGGTATGTAGCCTGAGGTTTGCTGCCCCATTGTGACAAAACGTTCGTTTGGGAAAGTGTCGCTGCAACCTTCGAAAGGCAAGCATGTTTGCTCAGCGGCTAAATCGTCTTTCTGCTTCCGTTGTAAGTTCAGCGGTGGGTCCGGGTTGACTTTCCGTGGGGGAGCATCAGCGGCAGGTCAAAGTTTGACGTTGCCGGCGAGTTTTCTCGAATCGACGGATTTAGCTATCAGGCAGCCTTTTCATGCTGACCGCGAAACGCTGCGATTGATATGACCCTTGTAGATGGAACAAGTGGCATTTGTTCGGAGCAACCCGCGTTAAGTGGAAGTTCATTTGTTGGTGGTGTTGGCCCTCGGTTGACGATTTTTATTCGCAGGTAAGGACCCGATCGATTCTCGCATCAGGGTGTTCAGACTTTCGATGGATTTCCACTGTGTCCAAATCTCAACTCAGAAAACCAATTGGACATCGTCTCAAGCCTGTTCGTCGACTGACTAATCAAGCGGCGGTGAACTCGGTGCCACATTTGATGAGCGAGACCGCACATGATTTGCGTTCTCCGTTGACAACCGTGCAGGAATCCATACGTCTCATCAAGGATGGTGAGCAAGGCGATCTCACATCGGATCAACTCTTGTACCTGACATCGGCGATCGATCAATGTGATTGTATGTTCCAGATGATTGAGGAAATGGACCAGTTGGAGCGATTGCGTACAGGAATCCCCCGCGTCAACCGACAATGGATTTCGATATCACAGATCCGGAAATCGATTGACGAAACACTTCGCCCTTGGGCTCTACCAAAAAAAGTCGATGTCCTTTGGGACATCATGCTCGATGCTGAGACGAAGGTCTATGCTGACCTTGCGCTTATTCGCGTACT
>CAXGRW010000559.1:0-3971 GCA_964012125.1 uncultured Rhodopirellula sp. | reverse complement strand
AGGCCCGAACACGCCTTACGCCATCAACAACTTTGAGCTCGCCTCAAGGTTATCGTTCTTTCTTTGGAGTTCCCTACCAGATGACGAACTTCTGGACCTAGCGGAGCAGGGCGTCCTGCATCGCCCTGAGGTGCTATCTGCTCAAGTGAAACGCATGTTCGCTGACAGTCGAACAGTCAATCTTGCAACAAACTTCGCCAGTCAATGGCTTCAGCTTCGAAACCTTGAAGCAATCGCCCCCGACTCGCGCAAGTTCCCCGACTTTGATGAGAACCTACGCCAAGCCATGCGTCGTGAGACCGAGCTCCATATCGAGCAGTTGATCGCCGAGGACCATAGCATCCTGGAGCTGTTGCAATCCAACCATACATTTTTAAATGAGAGACTCGCCAAGCACTACGAAATCAAAGGCGTCTCAGGTAGTCGTTATCGCCGCGTCGACTTGGCGAGCGAGGACAGGCGAGGTGGACTGCTTCGGCAAGCGAGCATTCTCACCATTACCTCTTACGCTACTCGCACCTCTCCCGTTGTACGCGGAAACTGGGTGCTGGAAAATATTTTAGGTGCTCCTACGCCACCGCCACCTGACGACGTCCCCGCCCTGGACGAACAATCATCTGTTGCTGAATTCTCTAGTGTCCGGGAACAACTGATGCAGCACCGCAACGACCCTGCATGTGCGAGTTGCCATGATTTAATGGATCCCATTGGCTTCGCCCTGGAAAACTATGATGCAGTGGGACGTTGGAGAGAACGTGATCAAGAGGAACCCATACTGACTAAGGGACAACTACCAACCGGCAAACAATTTGATGACATCGAAGACCTTGAAGATGCACTCTTGGAGCAACCTGAACTGTTTGTTACGGCGTTCGTGGAAAAGCTGCTCACCTTTGCTTTGGGTCGTGGCACAGAATTTCACGATGCTCCCGCAATACGTAAGATAGTGAGAGATGCAAAAGAAGATCATTTCCGTCTCTCTGGAATCATACTGGGCGTTGTTCACAGCGTCCCATTTCAACTAAGGATGTCCCCATGAGCTTCATCGCTGGAAACTACCTGACGGGCAAATGCCTCTCACGTCGCACCGCTCTTAGATCTGCCGGTGCTGTATTGGGGATCCCGTTACTCGACGCCATGTTGCCTGCGGGCCCCGCGGAAGCCAAATCGAGGGAAAAACAAACCGTACAACGATTGCAGTATGTCTACATGCCCATGGGGTGCGACCATTCTCGCTGGACACCCAAGGGATCAACGCTAGGTGAACTGCCCTCGATTCTCGCACCACTTGCCCCGGTGCGTGACCGCATCAATGTGCTCACCAATTTAGAATTGGCGAATGCCTACCCCGGTTCACATGCGACGTCCAATTCTGCCTTTTTAAGCTGTTCTACAGCCAAACACACGGAGTCCACCGATTACTTTTTGGGGACGACTGCTGACCAAATCGCGGCGAAACATGTCGGCAATGAAACCAAATTGGCTTCGATGGAACTGTCGATGGACCTGACGCAAATGGCCGGCCAATGCGATAACGGTTACGCCTGTGCCTACCAGAACAACCTTTCGTGGTCTTCACCAACTACCCCGTTGCCATCGGAGGCACACCCAAGAATTGTATTCGAGGCAATGTTTGGCCAAGGTGGCACTGCAACCGAGCGGGCCAAATCACGTGAGCAACAATCCCGCTTGCTCGATTCGATGGCAGATGAAATTGGACAATTGAAGGTTCGAGTGGGGCCTGCCGACAAACGCATACTCGACCAATACCTCGAGTCACTTCGAAGCGTTGAAAGACGTTTGGAAAAATCAGAATCTGATCAAAATACGGGCGATGGTCGCGACTTTGAACGGCCCCTCGGGGTCCCAGCGTCGTACGAAGAACACGCCAAATTGATGATTGACCTTCAGGTGCTGGCCATGCAGGCTGATCTCACTCGAGTCATCACATTCCAACTTGCCAGAGAAACGTCCAAACGTAGTTATCCAGAGGTGGGCGTCCCGGAATCTCACCACCCTTTAAGTCACCACGGCAACAATCCCAACAAGATTGAGCGGCTCGCCAAAATCAATCGATTTCACGTCTCCTTATTCGCGTATCTGCTGGGCCGACTTGCTGCTACTGAAGAACGCAGCACACCTCTTCTAAACAACACGGTTTGCATGCTTGGCAGCGGGATGGGCAACCCGAATGTCCATGACCACACCAACTTGCCGACAATTGTCGCGGGAGGAAACGCCGCAGGATTCACTGGTGGGAAGCACATCGAGTATCCCAAACACACACCTCTTGCGAACATCCACCTGACGCTCCTGCAAAGCTTAGGGCTCGATCTGGAATCATTTGCGGACTCAACAGGATCCTCCCCGGAACTGTCATTATCACACAAACAGTAAAATGACACAGTTGCACATGTCTCGTCATCGATTCCGCTTGCCACACCCTGCAACCTTGTTGCTCGCGTTGTTCTTGACGTGCCCCGCGCACGCTCAGGACAGTGCTGATCCGGTCCTTGCCGACGCAATCGAGAAACAGCAAATAGCCTTAACAGGGCGTCTGCTCCGCTCTGGTACCAACGTGAATGCAACGCAAGCCGACGGCATGACGGCGTTGCATTGGGCTGTTTACCATGACCAAACACACCTGACCCGGCAGCTGATTGCCGCAGACGCCGAAATCAACTGCCGTACAAAATTCGGCATTTCGCCACTGACTATCGCTTGCCAAAACGGATCAGAATCCACTGTTCGGTTGCTACTGGATCATGGAGCTGATCCGAACACAACGCGAGATGGTGATGAAAGCGTGTTAGCAACTGCCGCCCGCGCTGCAAACCCTGACACCGTCAAAGCCTTGCTTACTGCCGGAGCCTTGATCAACCGCAAAGACAAAAAGGGACAGACCGCGCTCATGTGGGCATCAGCAGACGGCAACAACGAAGTGGTTGAAGTGCTGTTGCAGAACCAAGCCGACCAAAATGTGACTGTGCAATCCGGTTTCACAGCCCTCACGTTTGCCATCCGTAATGGGCACAGCGACGTGGTAAAACTCCTACTCAATGATGATACGGACATCAATCAGACACTGCAAAGAAATCGCCCCGGGAAAACCAATCCTGCCACAGGCATGTCTCTTTTGATGCTTGCCATTGAGAATGCTCATTTTGAACTCGCTGTCATGCTGCTGCAAGCCGGAGCAGATCCAAACGATGACCGCACTGGCTTCGCGCCGCTGCATGCTCTGTCATGGGTGCGCAAGCCTGAAATCGGAGACAACGAACGGGGGAATCCACCACCTCGCGGATCGGGTCAGGTCACAAGCTTGGAATTTGCAACGGTTTTGGTTGAGCACGGAGCGAATGTCAACCTACCGAAACGTAACAACAGCGGCAGACACTTACGCATTTCGGTTAAAGGTGCAACGCCGTTTCTGTGCGCTGCTTCTACTGCCGATGTCGCGTATATGAAAACACTGCTCGAACTAGGAGCGGACCCAACAGCCGTCACCTCGAAGAAACAGAATGCTCTATTGATGGCTGCCGGAATTGACGAAGGCCCCAATGCTGACGGTCCAGGCACGGCGGCAGAGCACTTCGCAGCCGTCACCTACTTACTAAGTTTGGGAATACACAAGCTTGATGAGCTTGACTCGAACCAACAAAGTGTGATGCACGCCGCCGCCTACAAATCACTACCAAATGTGATCAGGTTACTCGACGCAGAAGGTGCGAACATCGACATTTGGAACCGCGAAAATAAACAAGGAAGAACACCTCTGGACATCGCACGAGGACATCGGCCCGGAAATTTCAAGCCCGACTTCGAAACGGAGCGTGCACTCAAGGACGTCATGCAAAAGCACGGAGTCAACGTTCCCGCTCCCAAGACTTCAGCTGAATCGAACAAGAAGGAGTGGGATCCCCAGTAGGAATGCCGGCGGACACGGAGAAAAGAAGCGACTCAAAGATTCT
>CAXGRW010000558.1:0-3972 GCA_964012125.1 uncultured Rhodopirellula sp. | reverse complement strand
CGCAACCGCACTGCGAAGATTAGGGCTCGATGAATTCGAGCGGTTGTGTTTCCTTGACGTTGGCGACTCGAATCGCCAAGTCGCCAGCCAATAAGCGTCGGAAGGTCTTGCCGACAATATCGCCGCGCCATCCTTTGAGCAATGCAGGCGTGGGATCACCCTTGCGGCGGTCAAGTTCATAGCCCATGAGTTCGCGGACGTCGTCAGCATTGCCCACGATGGGTGGAGCAAGTTTCTGCTGTCGGCTGATGCAGGCGATTGAGGTGGAGAGGAACTGACTCAGCATGGGCGATACAACCCTTCGCGAGCCTCGTGGGCGTCGCGGCAAGTCATCGTCGGGCGTGTCCAACGCCGTCTGTATTGCGGCTGCGATATCGCCATAGTGGTCGTTGAAGCCGCGTCGTTCCATGCCGCGAATGTTCTTGATTTTGTTTTGGTCAGTTGATCCACGTTTCGCCAATTCCACAATCAAGTCGTCACGAAGAACACGCCGAGGTAATCGATCAATGGTCTTTGCACGATTCTCACGCCATAGCCAGAGTTGACGCACTGTTTCAAGTTGTCTTGCATTGAGTCCAGAGGAGCCACTGACTCGCCGCCAATTTTCGCGTTTCTCGGCATCCATGACCTTTTGTTGAAATACAGCTGTTTCCTCTTCCAGCCAGGATTCACGCTCAAGATCCAAAACCATGCCAGACAGTTTGTCGTGCATTTCTGAAAGATCGACGACGTCGTTCAATGCATAGGTGATCTGGTCTTTGCTGAGAGGTCGACGACCCCAGTTTGTGCGTGTTTCACCTTTGGGCAGGGTTTTGTTGACCAATCGTTGAACGAGGTTGCCCAGGGACGCAGGATATTCCATCCCAACAAATCCGGCGGCCAGTTGCGTGTCGAACAGACCGGCGATGGGCTTGCCGGTGAAACGGTAGCAAAAACGACACTCTTCCCGGGCTGCATGCGCGATTACGATACGCCCTGGCTCGGTCAGCAGGTTCCAAAAAGGGGTTGTATCTTTAACATATTCCGGATCGATGATTGCCAATCGCCCATCCGCAGCAACCTGAATTAAGCAGAGCTGGGGACGATAGGTGTCTTCTGAGACGAACTCAGTATCGAAGCCGATTTGTTTGGAGCCGGCAATCTCTGAACAAAATTGCTCCAGCTCTTCGGCCGTGTTTATGGAATCGTATTGCAACGTTAGGCTTGATGGCACGATGGAGTTTCGGGGCGTTTCGTCTTAGGAGAATAACCTCGATTCTGCCAATCGCCTATCCGGATCGGGCGATTAATTCCTGTTTCAAACCGATGTTTTTGATATGCCTTCGTCGTCAAATCCCGAAATTTACGTGTCAAACAGGTCCGGTTTGCCAAGCGAAAAGATCATCTCTGGAGGTCTGGCTGACCTTCTTGTGAGCGTTCGGGACCGAGGTGAGTTGCTCGAGGTGAGGAAATCAGCGGTCAGGATCATCGACCTTAAGGAGCCTCGGCGAGGTCCCTTGGCCCCTGCTGATGCGAGTTTGTGGCAGTTTGCAGACGAACTTTGGCAAGATTCCAGTGAACAAGCCGAAGGATTGCTATCAGCAGCACTTGGTGAGCAGGATGAGGCCCGAAAGGTTGCCGCGAGCCTGCCTGAAAGCTTTGCCTTTGCTAAAGTCGGGCCCAGCGACTGCGAGACGGAAGCGAGCCTCATCGCTTTATGGGATGAAATACGTCTTGCACTTCGTGATTCTACTGAACTGGTAGCGGTTGCTTATGCCGATTGGGAGTCGGCCAACTGCCTCGCGCCGGACGTTATCTTCCGGTTGGCGAGCGAACACCGCTTCAAGCGTTGTTTGATTGACACTTATCAAAAAGATGGGCGATCGACAGTCGATCATTTGGGCTACCCAACTCTCAACAAGCTCCATCGAGTCGCTCGCCAGCAAGGACTATGGTGGACGCTTGCAGGCTCAATCTGTAGACCAGTCGTCGATGAGTTGGAGGCACTCGGTTGGATGCCTGATTGCTTCGGAGTCAGGGGAGATGTCTGCTCCGGTACGCGGACGACTAGAATTTCCCATGAATTGGTACAGGCGTGGTGTCAACGGTTAGTCGTGTAGTTCAATGACTCGACGCCGTTGGTCACTCAGCCCAGTCGAGGCCGGTTAACTCCGTCAGACGATCTTCGAAACTACCGATCAAGCCGCCGACAAGCATCCATTTGGTTTTGCATCGCAGCTCGATCTCGCCATGTGGGTTGATTCGCAGAATAGAGTCGCCCACGACACCGGCATCATGCAGTTGCTTGAAATCGATCTCCCCTTCATTGACCACATCGAGCAGTGTTTTGCCTGTCAATTCAATGAATTGCGTTTTCATATTTGATACCGAAAATGGGGGAAAGAGTGTGGTCGTATTATAGTTCGACCTGAGGAATGAATGACAAAAAACGAGATTTACTGACTTAACAAATTAGTCACTTGTTTCTCAAGATTCTGGCCTGTGAAGTTTAGATCTTGAACCATGCCTTTCTTGTCCAGTATTGCAACGAAGGGAAGAGAAACCATTCCAAAGTCGTGGGCAATCTGATTTGATATTTCTTTGGTCGGCGAGGATTCTGAACGAAGACTGATAAAGCCCAGTTGGCTCTTGTTGATAAAAGGCTGCACATCAGCGCCCTCTGGATCAAGGTTTACACCCACAATGACAACTTGGTCGGGGTGTTTGGCACAGATCGCTTTCAGCTGCGGGACAATGCTTAAGGATGAGGGAAACGCTTCTGCCCAAAATGGCATTAGTACCACTTTGCCGTTGAAATCTGAGATCGGCACTTTCTTGCCATCCGTTGTGGGCAGATCCCAATCGAAATCTTTTCCGATAACATCCCTTCTTGTCTGCCGCGCTTCTTGAGCCAGGCTCACCTCTTTGTTGATTGCAGAGGACGGATCTGTGAATGCATCACCCAACGCATCGTAAGTGGCCTTCACAAGATCTTCGCGTTTCAAACCCTCAAATTCCAGAGCAGCGGCAGCAAGATATTGCGTGGTTTGTAAATCGGGTGATTCTGCGATAAGAGTTTCGACCGATTTTGACCATTGTTCGACCGTGACCTGGGCTGCTGCCTCGGGGGCACCGCTGGTTAATGCTACGCGTTGTTTTTCGATTGCTTCAAATGTGACGTTGCCTGCTGCATTTGCAGCCATCTCTGCAATGGCAGGATCAGGCGAATCAGCGTAGAAATCGAGAATCATCCCTCGCACCAACTGCGCCTGTTTATGGTAACCCCCACTTGCTAAGTCCTCGCGAGCCATTCCCATGATCATCAAAGTTGGGACATCGGGCGTCGCCTTGGTAGTTTTGATTTGCTCAAAATAGTTGACGATGTTTTGGGCCGCTTCTTTCTTTCCATTCTTGAGATCTTCCAGAGCGAATCCAATCAGGATCAATCGACTGTCAGAGGCAAGTCCGGGATCGTCAGAGGAGAGGTTTTCTTTCGCGATTTTTTCTAATTCTGTGGCAGCGCCAACATTACCCATGGATGCAAGATGTGACATCGCCTGAATTTCCCCGCGTGCACCCTCTGACTTTTCTTTTGGTAACGCGTCTTCATGGGTTGCTAATCGGCGGGATGCCTCAAGCTTCAAATTGATGTACTCAAGCATTTTTGAGCGTGCTTGTTTGGGATCCGAGATGGGAGATTGCCCACTCATAAGCACACGTAAGTTGTAATCAATGTCAGCTAATAATTTTCGCAGCTGTTTTGGTGAACGCTTCTGGCTAATTGCGGAACGCTGATTCTCACTCGGAATTTCTAAGCTTAGTCCCGTGACGGAACCCTCTGCCCCGCTCGCAACCTGACTACCTGTCGCGGATGGTGAATCTTGTAACGCAGAAGTTTGATCAGTGCTCGAGTTTTTACTGACGCCAGCTTGCGATGCTAGTTCGGCGGGGACTCTCTCCGCTTTCTCGGACTTGGTGATCACGGTGCCAGGG
>CAXGRW010000557.1:0-3973 GCA_964012125.1 uncultured Rhodopirellula sp. | reverse complement strand
CAATATTTCCACCATCACGATTTGTTCGTGATGCGGCAAATCAGGCGGCTTTTGAATCAGATGGTTTGACGGCGTTTCGGGCGAAGCCCCGCGCGGTCGTGATTCCGGAGACTGCCGAGGAAGTGATTGCCGCGGTTCGTTGGTGTCACGAAAATTCGGTTCCGTTCGTGGCACGGGGCAGTGGCACCAGTCTGTCAGGCGGATCGTTGCCGGTTGCTGATGGGATTGTGATCGCACTGAACCGGATGAATCGCATCCTCGAGATTGATCCTGATGAACGCATCGCGGTTGTTGAACCTGGCGTGGTCAATCAGCATGTCTCTGATGCAACCGCAAAACATGGTCTGTATTACGCTCCTGATCCGTCGAGCCAAAGCGTCTGTACGATTGGTGGCAACGTAGCATTCAATTCTGGTGGAGCCCATTGCCTTAAGTACGGCATGACTTCTAACCATGTGATTGGTTGCAAGGCTGTTTTGGCAACAGGCGAGGTGGTCACGATGGGCGGACGCAGTGTTGAGTCCGTTGGCCCCGACTATACCGGGCTATTCTGTGGCAGTGAGGGGCTGTTCGGAATTGGGCTTGAAATCACGCTTCGATTGTTACCCAAGCCTGAGAAATTTCACACCGTGCTGGTTGGTTACCAGTCGTTGCAGGCTGCGGGCGACGCCGTTTCGGCGGTGATCGATTCGGGGTTGCTGCCGGGAGCGCTTGAAATCATGGATGCTTTGGCCATTGAAGCGGCCGAAGCAGCAGTGGCTTGCGGTTACCCGCCTGGGGCTGCCGCGGTCCTGATCGTCGAACTGGAGGGGCCTGCTGAAAAAATTGAACATGAGCGTAAGCAGTTGGATGCCGTACTGGCGAACACAGGGCATTTTGCAGAACGCGTGGCAGTAGATGAAGCTGATCGTCTTTCGATTTGGCGAGGGCGGAAGTCGGCCTTCTCAGCTGTAGGCCGGTTGAGCCCTGACTTTCTGGTTCAGGATGGGGTCGTGCCTCGCAAACGACTCGGCGAAGCATTGGTTCGAATTGAGCAGCTTTCCCGGGAATCAGGGATCCGTGTTGCCAATGTTTTTCACGCCGGTGACGGAAACTTGCATCCTCTGATCATGTTCGATGGCAAGCAGGACGGAGCGCTCGAGAAGGCCGAAGAACTGGCGGCAAAACTGCTGCGATTGTGCATCGAAATGGGGGGCTCAATCACCGGAGAGCACGGAGTGGGCGTCGAGAAACGAGACTTCCTTCCGGAGATGTTTGATGAGACCACAATGGAAATGATGGAGCGTTTGCGTCTAGCATTTGATCCCCGACTGGTTGCAAATCCGGGGAAAATGTTTCCCGGAACCGAAGCACCCACTTTGACTCAAAACGGGTTGCATCCGCTCGAAAAAGCCGGGGTGATCAGCCGTGAATGAAATAGTCGCAAGCCCACAGACGTTCGATGAACTTCGAACCATTGTGAAGTCAGAGGCGTCGGTATTGCCCGTTGGAAACCGAACCAAACAGCCGTTGGCAACAGATCCGAAGGCAAGCTTGGTTTCACTTCGAAATATGAAGGGGATTCTCGAGTACGAGCCGTCCGAATTTACCTTCACTGCCTTTGCTGGTACCACCATTACAGAAGTCAATCAAGCATTGCAGCAGCGGCATCAGTATTTGCCATTTGATCCTATGCTCATTGCTGCTGGCGCGACCCTTGGGGGATCAGTCGGGGCCGGTTTGTCGGGGCCCGGACGATTCCGGTACGGAGGACTGCGTGATTTTGTACTCGGCGTGAAATTTCTCAGTGGCGATGGTCAGGTAATCAATTCTGGCGGCAAAGTTGTCAAGAACGCAGCAGGCTTTGACATACCCAAATTGTTGACCGGCAGCATGGGGCGACTTGGCGTGATGGTTGAAATGACCTTCAAGGTCTTTCCGATGCCAGGCTGCAACCAAACCCTGGCAGTGGCCTGCGATTCGCTAGAGACTGCGATGCAGCGGATGTCGGTTGCTGCTTCTTCAGCTTGGGAACTTGATGCAATCGACTACCGTCCTGCAACGCAGTCGATTTTTCTGCGCGTGGCAGGTCCCGAGAACGTGAATCAAATTCTGGTCAAAAAGATCAATGATCTGTGGGGAACTGATGTCACTGAATTGACTAACGGTGCGGCGGTATGGCAGTCGGTGACTGAACTTGAATGGTCGCAGGAATCTCGGCCATTTGCGGCTAAGGTGCCTGTCCATCGCTCTGTCATGGGGCCACTCGTTGACTTGGCTGGACAACGAACTGGCGTTGATCTGCATTTTAGCGCTGCAGGGGCTGTCGCTTGGCTGTTGTGCGAGTCACAGGACGATGTCGATCAATTGGATCGAGTCCTGTTAGAGAACGAAGTCGCTGGGTTGGTGGTCCGTGGAACCCCTACGCGACCCAACATTGGTAGCTGGCCACGGACCGAAATTTCTTTGGCAGTGAAGCAGGCCATGGATCCCATTTCAAAGTTTCCTCGTCTCTTTCATAGTTAAAGTCAGTTGCATGTTGCATGAAATCGATCCTGAACAGCATGGGCCTTTGGGGCCAGAAATGGCGTCTGCGGTTAGCACGTGCGTGCATTGTGGATTTTGTTTGGCTGCGTGCCCTACGTATAAAGTTCTAGGGCAGGAGGCCGATTCTCCACGTGGACGTATCGTGTTGATGAAAGAGGTTTTGGAAGGAACGCTGCCTTTGGATTCGGCACTACCCCATTTGGATCCCTGCCTTGGGTGTTTGGCATGTGAGCCAGCGTGTCCCTCGGGTGTGTCCTACCGCGATCTGATCAGTCCTTTCAGGTCCAATGCGGAGAGCCAGCGGAGTCGTAGCTTGGGAGATCGATTCAAACGTCTGTTGACCCGCATGACGTTGCCCTACCCCACGCGGTTTCGTTTGGCGGCCAAGACGGGGCGATTTGTCAAGCCTCTCGCCCGCTGCTTGCCGGATACACTTAGGGTGATGATTGGTTTGTTGCCTGATCAGTTACCTGCCAAACAAAGGTGGGACGCGGTCTATCCACCCGTGGGCACCAAGCGTGGCCGAGTTGCATTGCTTACAGGGTGTGCCCAAAGCGTTCTGGATCCGGATATCAATACCGCGACTATCGAGGTGCTGACAAGAAACGGCGTCGAAGTCGTCGTGCCCGAAAAACAAGGGTGCTGTGGTGCCTTGAGTTGGCATGTGGGCGACCTGAATCGTGCCCAAGGCTTTGCGAAAAATAATCTGTTGGCGTTTCCCCGTGACGTGGACGCGTTTGTCACCAATGCGGCTGGCTGTGGTTCGGGCATGCATGAGTATCCACAGATTCTCAAAGGCACAGCTGAAGAAGCCGCGGCGAAGGAATTCGCCGACAAGGTTTGTGACGTTTCAGTTTACCTTGCCACGCTGGGCGATCTGGAACCAATCCCTGACCGGGGGCAACCCCTTCGTGTTGCCTATCACGATGCTTGTCATCTCGCCAACGCGCAGGGGGTCCGTGCTCAACCTAGAAGCCTGCTACGTTCTATCCCCGGAGTCGAATTGTGCGAGATTGCAGATGCTCATCTTTGCTGTGGTTCTGCAGGAACCTACAACATTGATCAGCCGGAGATCGCTGAAACGCTGGGACGGGAAAAAGCCGATAACATCGTCAACACCGAAGCCGACGTCGTTGCCACAGGCAATATTGGCTGTATGACACAACTCAAGACACATCTCGAGCAGCGTGAGGCCTCGATTTCGGTCAGGCACACGATGCAGGTCCTGCGCGATGCCTATTGCGATGTAGATGCCTGATCTTTCATGTTTACTGCTCCCCTTTGCGGCAAGCGAATCGCCTTGGTTGCCTGATTGAACTGACCTCAGGGCTTCGTGCCAGTTCAGCGTTGTGATCGCTTGCTTTTCAGTCTCCTGCCCCTACCGGATGATCCTACAGATGCCTCTGTCACACTCTGAATTACTACAGTTGAAACGATGGAATACACC
>CAXGRW010000556.1:0-3981 GCA_964012125.1 uncultured Rhodopirellula sp. | reverse complement strand
CTGAGCAGCCGCAATGAGAACGTTTCGTCATCATTCGCCTCTACCGAACCGGTAGCGTAACGACCTGTGTCGTTGATTTTGGCTGCAAGAGATGCAAGTGTATCAGTTGCTTCGACTTCAATCTCGGCAGCCTGTGTCCCGACTAAAGCAGAAACACTTGCCCCAGCCACTACCTGCACTTCTGCTGTCCCGGCAATACCGAGGTCAGCAGCTGCTGTTCCATTCCCTGTATCGACTACCTCTAACGTCGAGATTCCGGCCGCTGTATCAACGAGGGCAATTCCATCGCCCGCATCATTAACTGAGGCCGTGACGCCAGTGGAAAGAGCATTGATGGCATCCACCAATCCGCCAACAGTTGTAATACCTTCAACCTTCAGGTTGACAGCACCAACGACACCCGCACTGTCAGTGATCGTAAAGCTTCCGGTATCAATTCCGTCACCCTGGTTCAGCTCAGACAACAATGAACTTGTGGTAACCGTTTGCCGATTAAGGTTGTCACCGGTGATGATTGCATCCGTCGTGCTTGCATCCAAGCCCACCCTTGCTGCAGTATCATCGACGGATGAAACCGTGAAAGTTCCACTACCTCCAGAGACGTCCCGAACACGGAAACCTGTTCCCGCATCATTGACTCGCACGATCAAGGCCAAACCGGATGCGTCAATTGCATCCACAATCTCCGCGGTATTGGTGGCAGAGGAAAGATCAACCGATGCATTGCTGCCGTCGGCCAAGGAGATGTCGAGGTTAGTTAACGATCCCAGACCTTGACCTCCGTTCAACTCACTCAACGCTGCACCGCGGAGTGCAAGACTCGTAGCGGGAACTTCGAGGTCAGACCCGGTAACGGTCGAAGACGCACTATCAACGCCCCACAGCCCCAGGTCAGCAGCGGTTTCCTTGTCACCAAGTTGCTCAACTTTTAGGTTCGAAGCAGTGCTACCGGTCAGATCAATCAATCGAATGGCATCACCAACCGTAGTCGCTTTGATGTCTACCTCAGCGTCATTGATCGCCGCCATCACATCATTGATGGTGCGAACTGTGGTTAGATCAATCTCGGCCGACGCTCCACTTCGATCGGTCAACCGAATGGTGCCGGCCTCGACACCGCGGCCATCATTCAATCCGGCAAGTGCCGCTGAATCATCAATGAAGCCACCCGCAGGCTGGATTTTCATCTTTCCGGTGTAACCAAGGGCCAATTCGGACGAAGCCATCCGCCGCAGTGAACCTACGGTGTGCGTTGAGGCAGTCTGTAAAGTCCGGACAGAATAACTTCCCTGCTTGGACTTCGTGCCAGCTATAGCAGACACTGCATCACTATCGCTACTCGTTGCCGTCTTCGAGCGAAACGTCGACGCACTTGCCAGCGTCTTTCCCGCTAGCTGCACACCAATCACGGCTGCTGTCAATTCAGCAAGTGATTGTTGCTCTTGTTGCAACAACGCAGTGCTGTTGACGAGTCGATCTCGGGGCCGGCCACTCAATGCGACCAACTGATCCACCGTCCCACCGATATCAGTGCCGGTGATCAAGCCGATAGAAGATTGTATACGCCCCATGATTTGCTGCGGATTGCTGTGCTCGAGCGATTCAGGCGACGACGTCCCCAGAATTTAAGATCAGGATCCATCAGACCCCACGTCACTCCACAGGATCGTCAAATCGAAGGATCGGTATCCAGCAAAATCATTGTGCAACTGCACTCTATCGTAAATCCAACACCAAAACGAAAGAAAACCAGCGAGTTGCCTCGCCGGATCATGCTATCAATCCTGAATTATCTCAATAGAGACAGCACGTTCTGAGGATTCTGGTTCGCGATCGCCAACACGTTGGTACCGGATTGAACCAATATCTGAGCACGGGTCAGGTTGGCGGACTCCTGAGCGAAGTCGGCGTCCCGAATTGAGCTCTCAGCTTCCTGCAAGTTAGCCAAAGTCTCGTTCAGGCTCACCATGTTGCTGTCCAAGGTTGTTGACTGGAACGCTCCCAAACGCCCACGAAGACCTGTGACTTTGGCAATCACATCTTCAATGACGACCGAAGCGCCAGCAACATCGTTCACGAGACTCCGAGCCTGACCGCTGCCAAGCTCGTACAGTCGGCCATTGGCTCCCCCTAACTGCCCGGTGCTGACGCTACCAATGCCAAGTCGAGCTTGCTGGTTGGTGGTAACATCCGGGCCCATTTGAAAAAGAGCTCCACCACCAGTGATATCGAAAGAAAAGTTCGTACTACTGCCCGCATCAACCGTCAATGTCAGGTCGAGAACACTTGTATTGATGGAAAGAGTGTTGCCAACGCCATCAGCCACAACACCGTTGATTGTTGCGACAATATCTGCACCGATAGCCCGATCATCACTTAAACTGGCGGCGAACGTACCACCAGCGGCCTCGTTGATTACCTCGATATCAACAAGGGTATCGCTACCATACCCAGTCGACGTAAAGGTAATGCCGGCAACCGAGTCATAACCCGCACTCACACCGGTGCTGTCGGAGACGAGATTGACCGCAGCAGCTATTTGCGAAGCAGCAGTTCCAGAGCCGAAGTTGAAAGTTTCTGTTCCATTCTCCCCGCTCAACTGAAACACCAGTTCGGAGTTCAACACTTCACCACCAGTCTTCCCAGTGGTTGGATTTGTGGCTGGTTCAGTGAAAGCGTTGGTCCCTGTACCCGCAAGTGCAGCAGTGAAATCACCCAACCCATTCAAAGCGGAAGTAATCGCGGCCATATCACTGTTCGTCGTGGTTGCAGCCGTCGAATTGTAGGTCACAGTGATGATGCCCTGCGTGGCGTCGAAGGCAGCCGAGGCCGCGGTATTTCCAATCCCCGCATCATCATTGAAAAGGATCTGAACATCGTTGAAGCCCGAGCCGTTGCTGCCTGCGGTAAGCGTGATTACGTCGCCACCACTGGTTACCGTCGTCGTTGCAGCAGCAGCAGCAGAGAAACCCGACGTGCCCGCAGCAATCGTTGCCTGCGTGGCAGCACTATCAATCACCACGTCAGCACTGATCTGGCCAACCGCGCCAAGGTTTGCCTGATCAATATTGATATCACGAACCGACGCAACGCTTCTCGCCGTACTCACGAAATCAAGAGTACCATCGAGCAACTTACTTCCTTGGAATGTCGTTGACTGGGCAATACGGTTGATCGCCTCTAAAGAGCTGTCGATCTGGAGCTGATTGGCGGCGATTTCCTCAGGGCTCAATCCGCCAGAGTTCGCTGCTTCAACCACAAGACCACGAATATCATTCAGCAGATTACTTACCTGCCCAAGCCCGCTGTCAGCAGTACTGATGATCTGACTGGCCCGACGCGTGTTGCTGACGGCTTTACCAAGACTGGTGATCTCGCTCCGAAGTGCCTCACTGGCAATCAGTCCGGCAGGATCGTCAGCTCCGGTATTGATCCGAAGTCCAGTACTTAGGCGAGTCAGCGCAGTCTGCAGATCCTGATTGCTGTTCTGCAATCGGCTCTGGGCAACGAGCGAGGGGACGTTGGTATTGATACGTGTCATGGCGGTTCCATCCAGTGGGTTGATCGCGGACGTTGTTGAAAAAACCGGCCGCGATGGACCGGAACAGACACACCACCATCGAATCCGATCTCTGGGTGCTGGTGCGTCTTCTTAAACGTGCATCGGAACACACTGATACTTTTCCCCGCCGGGATTTCTTAGACACCTTGGGAATGTCGATTCGCATGTCGTAGGACCGGACCAACCGTCACAACCAGACCACAAATCAGCCCCACCAGTCGCGGGAAACGCTAACCAACTTGCGAACTACCCAGTAAGATGATCATCAGTAGTTTAATTGAACGTCGATCGATAGCTTTTCTGCAAAGAGCGATACCGCAACAGCCACTGTAAACATTACCGCCCGGCAAAAATGAGACTCAAGAAAATCTTACTCCTTTTTCTTTTTCAAGCCAGCCAGGCGTTAGGCGTTCTCCAAC
>CAXGRW010000555.1:0-3982 GCA_964012125.1 uncultured Rhodopirellula sp. | reverse complement strand
TCAAAGAGTACTCCGTTCGCGTCTCGTATCCGCTGGGGATCAACATCGTCACCTACGCCATGACTCATTAGTGAGAAGTCAAGCCACACTGACCGATTCACGTTGCAGAATCAGAAGGCAGCGCTGCTGGGAAAATGCTGCTGGGAAAATATCGCACTCCTTGTCGAACGACCGAAACGATCGCAGGAGGTTGCATGGTCGAGTATGTGACACATGCTCCAATTAGATTGCTATTGGAGACTCATTTCGATCGCGAGTTAATTTGTGGTAGGCTTGGCTTCTATTTCCATTTTTTATTGGCTCGCGGCTCCTTAGGCCTTGATTGACTGTCACACATGTCTCAACGATCGAATGTCAGTCACTGGATCGACTTGGTGAAAGCCGGTGATTCAGAGGCTGCTAACCAGATCTGGCAACATTACTTTGACCGTCTTGCGCGATCGGTTCGTGCTCGGTTACAGGGCCAAAACCGAGCGGTCCGGGACGAAGAAGATATCGTTGTTAGCGTATTTGACAGTTTCTATGATGCGGCCGAAAAGGGTCGATTCCCAGAACTATCGGATCGAGACGACCTGTGGCAATTACTGCTTCGCATGGCGGCGAGGAAAGTGGTCGACAAACGGAGGCACGATCTCAGACAACGGCGTGGCGGGGAAGTCATGCACCACCCTCTGGGGCAAGTCGATGATGACAAGCAGGTTTTGGAGGCGATCGGTAACGAACCCTCGCCGGAAATGGTGCTGATGATGGAGGAATTCGTCGAAGCTTTTTTTTCCCATTTGGGTGTCGGGCAACTCAGGGATTTAGCGGGTGCCAAATTGGAAGGGTATTCAAACGCCGAATTAGCGAAGCGTTTTGAGTGCTCGGAAAGGACGATCGAGCGTCGTCTGCACCTGATTCGCGAAAAATGTCAGCAGGAATTGGTCGACTTCAATGAATATCCGTCAGAAAAAACTACCGATCGCCAGCCTCGAACGAATTGATGATCTCTGCGCCGAATTCGAGCGAAAGTGGCAGGCAAATCAGCCCGTGTCAATCGAATCCGTAATTGCAGAAGAAAAATCTTCCACGGAACGAGATGTCTTACTGGCGGAACTTATCGCGTTAGAGAACGACTATCGCCGGCGACTTGGGGAAACACCGCCTCCAGAGGAATACCTGGACCGCTTCCCCGAAAGCCCTCAAGCGGTTCAAGACGCTATCAATGACGGGCCAAAACCCTCCGCTGCTTTTGTACCACCCACCATTGACCAGCTGGCAAAACGGTTCCCCACTCTGGAGATCATCGAGTTGATTGGTGCTGGTGGCATGGGGGCCGTCTACAAAGCCCGCCAATCAGGCCTCGACCGGTTCGTTGCACTCAAAATTCTGCCGGAAGAATTTGGGAACAACGTCAAATTTGCATTACGTTTTACTCGCGAAGCACGAACCCTGGCCAAGCTGAGCCACCCCAATATCGTCTCCGTATTTGAATTCGGAAACGTCGAAGACACTTATTACTTTCTGATGGAATTCGTTGACGGCTCAACCCTTCGGGATCTCGTCAAAGCCGGGCAATTGTCCCCGGAACATGCCCTCAGCATCGTGCCCCACCTCTGTGATGCCCTGCAATACGCTCACGATCAACGGGTTGTCCATCGCGACATCAAGCCAGAGAACATTCTTATTTCCTCGCAGGGTGCCGTCAAAATCGCGGACTTCGGCCTGTCGCGGATCATGGGGAACGAGACCCAACAGCCGATGCTTACTGGAACCCACCAAATTATGGGTACTCCGCGGTACATGGCACCTGAACAACTGGAAAGCTCTCGCGGCGTGGACCACCGAGCGGACATCTATTCACTAGGTGTGGTCTTTTACGAAATGCTAACGGGGGAATTACCCATGGGGTACTTTGCCGCTCCCTCCAAAAAGGTTGAGATTGATGTGCGTCTTGACGAAGTCGTTCTGCGGACACTTGAGAAAGAACCTCAACGTCGTTACCAAAAAGCGAGCCAGATCAAGTCCGATGTACAGTCAATCACATCAAGTAAAAATCCTGCCCTCGCACGAACCCTTGCTCATGACCCTCGCTCCGGCGGTACACACGAGCCAGACAACTCGGCAAAAAATCAAACATCGGCACACCGGCCCCCAGAACCGGAACTGGCACAGCAAGAACTGGCAGCCAGGCTACTGTTAACACGGCGTGAGCTTCTCGAACGCGTTGAGAGGTCACTCAGACCACTGTTTCGCGGGCAGGTACTACAGATACTCGTTGGCGTTGCGTTGATCGTGCTCGGCGCCTACTGCTGGGCTCCCAATACACACATGCCATCTCGAGTTGTGAACGGCGTCATCCTGCATATTTACGGCATCTTGATTGTCGCTCAATCAATTCTCGTTTGCACCCGAATTCAAAAGATTGATTACAGCCGCCCCCTGCCAGAAATCCGAACGAACCTCAACCGTCTGCGTTCCGGTTACCTGCGAGCGGGTGTATTGATAGGGTTCATTTGGTGGCTCATGTGGATTCCTGCAGTCGTTGCGCTGGGTTACGACGAGATCCTAATCTCAAACTCACTGGTCCCATCGCTGATCGTGGGGATATTGGGATTCACCGTCTCACTGAGCCTGTACTGGCTCGCTTTGAGACCAAGCAACCCGTCGGCTGAATCATGGAAAAAGAGATTTTCTGGCAAGAGCATCACTTCTGCATACTTAGCGCTCGACGAAATCGAGAGAACACGAATCAGCTGACATAGCGAGAACGGCAGCGAGAACTGCAAAGGCAACCAACCAACCGAATCAGATCCACGAGCCTTACTTTCAAGCTTCCGGGTTTGGCTCATCGCCACTGGATGCAAGCGGTTCGCAAAGTTTCAAATTGCCCCCTCTCGTACCTGCCCCTGCTTGAGCCCCTTGCGACAAAGAACCAGATTACCGGGAGTTACCGACTCGTTTTCAGGCAGCGCGGCATCTTCTTTCTCTGCACTTAGCTGCGCCACACTCTTCAGTTTTGCCAAAATGGGCGAGCCACCAACCGCGGTCATGGAGTCATCGTAGTAGTCAAACCACGGCAAACCAGAACTGTTGTAAACCTTGGCTGTCGGCGCTGGGTGTGGCGGCACTTCTCCCGTCAGCGATTGCCAAGTCATGGAGTTGCACAGATGGACAAAACAACGCCCACCAGCTTCGATGTCCCAATCATCTACGTCGTACGGATCGCTGTAGATTTCCTGCTTCATTCGGCCGCCAGGTGCCAACCCCATATCAGGTGTCGAACAGCACTCGGGCATCGAGTAACAAACATCGTGCGCTTTCATATTCTTCACCCGCTTTACTTTAGGGAAACGTCGCTCAAAAACGTTTCGTTTCATGGGATAGACCGCCACCTGCAACCCGCCGTGTTGGGCTGCTCCCGTGATCTGCTCTTCGGCTGAATAACCTGACCCAAGAGGCATCGCAACGAACTGCCGGATACAACCTTTCTCCACGACAAATCCGTCTAACCATGGCTGCTCTGGCGCCACCATGTAGTTTTGCGGTTTTCCCGTTACCCCCTCATTCCACGGCTCACCGCTGATAGCACATTGCTTGCCAGCCGCGACCTTGATCGCAAACGGGTAGGCTACGTCATTCTGTTCGATCCATGAGGAATCGAAATCTAACCACATTGCTTCTGACTGGAACATCGGCAACATCACACCACCGTGCTGCAGCCATGACGAGGGAACGCTGGCAGCATGATCATCAACGTGCTGAATGGGGAAGGTACCCAAACCAGGTGGCAGCGGATAATCGTGGTCATCATCTGGGATGCGCAGAGTTCGCTGAAAATTGATCTGCAACTCAGCCTCAGGATGGACGTCCGGAAAAGTAAAATTCAATACGTTGCTTGCTAGCTCAATCATTCAACTGACCCTTTATCTCATGGAAAAAAAAGACTCACCATTCACCATTCACCATTCACCATTCACCATTCACCATTCACCATTCACCA
>CAXGRW010000554.1:0-3992 GCA_964012125.1 uncultured Rhodopirellula sp. | reverse complement strand
TGTCGATCGTTTCACTAATCACGATCACCTCGGGGTTTCAACAGCTGTTGTTCTACGACTTGTGAGCAGCACTCCTAGATCACTATACAGCGGCAAACCTGTATGTCATACGTGCCCGATTTTGCCTCCAGAAAGCACAATCACGCCGCCCGACACACTCATTGCTCTGCTGCCGAGGTGAGCCGTCACCTGCTCCTGCTATCGAAACCCGTACAGCCCGCGCAATCGATTTCAGTGTCGTCACCACCCCCCTGCCTTCGCTATCCACGATGGTCCGCAACGTTTTGCCACACTCCGCACTCGTTTCAACCGAATTCTCTTTCCTAGACGAGAGAGTGAACGCCGAGCGATCCCAGAAACAATACCGGGATGCAGGTCATTGTGAGAATCTCTACTCTCGCCCGGTGGACTCTGACTTCTGATTGATCAACCAAGTGTCGCATCATTCAGGAGAAAAGTGTGTCACCCAAAGCGGGGCAAATTCGACTCATATCCGAGTTTGCCGACATGATCGAGAACAAGCCCATGTGCTTGTAACGATCAGCAGAGAACGATTGTCTTCGGGATGGAAACATCACGCGGAAAATACTACCAGCAGCAAGCGAACAGGTTTTACGAGAACCATGCCAATTCTTCCACCCGAGCCAGACTGCCATCCGGCAAATTTGCTCGAGCAACAACCAAGCGAAGAAACTTGGTGGTTGTTTTACACCCGTAGTCGCCAAGAGAAACAACTGATGCGACGACTGCGTGACTTGGATATCAAGCACTATGCTCCTCAGATTCCACACCGCAAGCGTTCACCCGCTGGCCGAGTGCGAACAACTTATGCACCGTTGTTTAACAACTACGTATTCATGTGTGGTGCAGAAGATGATCGTTACAAAGCCGTGTGTACCGGGTGCATCGTAAAGCACGATCCTATCACAGACACGGAGCAGTTCATTGCTGATCTGAAACAAATTCATTGTCTCGTCAACACCGGTGCTCCGTTGACAATCGAGAGTCGCATCGAACCTGGCGAGGCCGTCCGTGTCCGTTCCGGTGCATTCTCAGGTTATGAAGGAACTGTTATCCGACGCGATCAGGAAACCCGTTTACTCGTTTCAGTCCAATTCATGGATCAAGGTGTCAGTGTCAAGTTGGAAGATTGCCAACTTGAGTCGATCGCCTGAACACCACACGCGACGTTCGCACGTCAACTCGTTTTACCACCCAACTGTCCCAGTGTCCTCCACCCCTCCCCGACACATTCGTCCTCGACCACCCTCCCCGAGGTACGAAATGGGCAGTCCAAACGAGCACGTGCGAACGTCGCGTCGGCATCAATCGACAAACACAAACTGAATCAGACGGTTCAGAGAACCATTCGTTGCACGCATCCCCTCCCTTCACAACGCTGATGGCCATCACTCACTCATAACCAAGGAAAATGTCGTGCCTTCTGCAATGCTTACCGGAATTACCGGTCAAGACGGATCGTACCTTGCAGAACAACTGTTGAGCAGGAACTACGAAGTTCATGGGTTGGTTCGCCGCACAAGTTCGACCCAACGGGTACGACTCGACACGCTTTTCCATGACAGTGACGTGTACGACAAGCGTCTCTTCCTGCATTACGCAGACCTCGATGACACAACCACGATCCGCCGCATTCTGCTGAAAACCGAACCGGATGAACTTTATCATCTCGCTGGGCAAAGCCATGTCGGTGCAAGTTTCGAAATTCCAGAAACTACCTGTCAATTCACTGGCATGGGTACCCTCAAATTGTTGGAAATCGTAAGGGACCTTACGAAACAACCACGTTTTCTACACATCAGTAGCTCAGAGATTTTTGGTCGACCAGGCGTGGCTCCCCAGAATGAACAGACAGCCATGCGTCCAGTGACGCCCTATGGCGTTGCGAAAACTTTCGCCACCAACATGGTTCGGCTGTACCGGGATTCGTTCGGCCTCTTTGCGTGCAATGCAATTTGCTACAACCACGAATCCGAACGCCGCGGTGAATCTTTTGTAACGCGCAAGATCACCAAAGCTGCCGCAGCGATCTCTCTCGGCTTACAGGACAAACTCAAGCTGGGTTCACTGGACAGCAAACGTGATTGGGGCTATGCCCCCGACTACACGGACGCAATGTGGCGGATGTTGCAGCAACCAACGCCCGATGATTACGTGCTTGCGACGGGAACAGAGCACAGCATTGGCGATTTTCTCGATGCGGCTTTTCAAGCGGTCGACCTCGACTGGCGTGATTACGTCGAACAGGACCCTCGATACATGCGCCCTTCTGAGGTCACGCAACTGGTCGGTGACGCTAGTAAGGCACATGAGAAGCTCGATTGGAGCGCCACGACAACGCTCCCAGAACTCGCGAAACGTATGGTCCTGAGCGATAGAAAGCAGCAGGAACAACTGGGTGCGAGCAAATCCAGCGTCTAAGCAAATTCACTTAGCCAGTGATCCTCCCAACCCAGCTTGGGGCGTCACTCAGCGAAACTCACCACGCAGCGGATATCCCGGATTCCCCTGCGCGCTGTAGTTCACGGGATTTGAGGGCAACGCCTGACCGGCGGCAGCCGCTTCGGGTGCCAGTGTCGTCAAGTCGACCATGTTTGACGCAGAGGTCGGTATCGCGAAGACGTCAGTCTCACCGGTTAGCAACTGATTCACAGTGTAAGCGCCAATGTCGATCTTCATTTCCAAAGGTGGGCCAAGATTGGGAGTCAGCTTGATTTCCACGACATGTGGCAAACTGCATTGAAATTGCTCGTAATACTGATGCTGTGACGCATGGCTTTCAGCAATCAATTGACCCGTTGGAGAATAGAGGTATTGATCAGTCACGTGGCCAGCGTTCGGATCGATGAAACAGATGCGATGATAGATTCCGTTAGGCATGCTGACCCTGCTGCTGATCTCATACCTACCGTCCGGTCTTTGAACCGGCCCAGCATCAACATTCGCTGGATCAATTTGCACAAGCCCCAAAGCGTCCATCACCCAAGACGGATCGACAGGCAGAATGGCACGTTCCAACTGCTGACGATACTGGTCATGCCGAGCGTAATACAGTGTTTTTGACATACCTTCAGGTACCTCAAACCAAAACACCTCGTCATTGCTGCCCATGTCCATGCCAGCACCCATCACGATCGGCAAACTGGCGCGCAACCGAAAATTCCTGTCACGTTCAACATGCATGGTTGCATTGAGACGCGGCAAACTTGGCATGCTGAGCATTTTCACAGTCGCCGAGTTGGTGCTCAGCTGACGAATGGATTGACTTCGGTTGACAACACTCGCGATCTGCTCAAGCGAGGGTGTTTCATTCAGAACCGTTGGTGGAGGTGGAAACGGCATGGGCGCATTTCTCGGGGCGCAGGTGGCACCGCCCGAGACAAAGCAGATAAATAGTATTCCGAACCAGCTGAGTAATCGCATCCCTGCACTCAAATTTCGGTGTCCAACAGAGTGTTCTCTGCCGCTGAATGTTTCATCATTGATTGTTTTAGTTCGAGCAAAGGATGACGCCGTGAATCACATCGACCTGCTCGTAGCTTAACCGCCAGTGACCCTTACTCATCTTGGGCAGCTTCGACTTCCGAAGCTTCATCTTCCTTGCCGCCCACTTCCATTTCTTCTGCTTCACAATACAACAGCTCGTCTAATTCCTGTCGCAGCTGTTCTGACTCACCTCGAGTGATGACGCAAACCGGAATGTCGATTTCTGCTCCGGTGGCAATCACTTCGATTCGCAGCAAGTCAGCCTGATCTTCCTCTGTCTCCAATGGTCGAATCACTCGCTTCCTCATCAGCATTAAAGCAAGCAGGTAACGACTCTTTGCTTTCTCAGGTTGGCTGCCCATTTGCCGCAGTAAATCAGTCAGCACTTCAATCGGCGCGAGAACCATCTTCTTTTCGTCGGACGTGGGCATCCGACACTTCCACCAACCTACAGCGCCTTCAGGTGGCTCACTCCAACCCTCCGC
>CAXGRW010000553.1:0-3995 GCA_964012125.1 uncultured Rhodopirellula sp. | reverse complement strand
TTCAACGCCGTTTGGGCTTTTTCTTTGACCAATGCTTCGGCGTCTCTCTTGATTCCGTTGAGCATCGTGGGAAACACAAAACTATGAAGAGGTAGCACCGAATACCAATAGGCGAGTCCAAACAGACCACGCGGCCTGAACCGAGCAGTTTGGGTCACTCGGCACCGACCACCAGGCATCGCATCAACTTGAAATTCCAACTCAGCCTCTCCCGGCAGTTTCATTTCAGCATGTAGCCGCAACAACTCGTCAGCGTGATATCCATTGACCCGCCAAAAATCGACTGCTTCGCCATACCTGAGTTCTGTGGGATGGCGTCTGCCGCGACGAAGCCCGGGACCACCGACGAACTTGTCCATCCAGCCTCGAAGTGCCCACAGCCAATCGGCCCCCCAGTAGCCATACTTCCCACCAATCCGGCATATCGCTTGAAACGCATCCGCTTCCGAAGCGTCGACCTCGGTCGCCCGTTCATCGCGGCAGGTCGTGCCGCCAGACCACGTGGGATCACCCGGCATTTCACCAGCCGTCGACCAACGCGTTTCAATCTCACCAGCCGCAAGTTTGCCGAGAGCTGCGTGAATGGCCGATTCAACCCCCATCAACTCGCCCGGCATCAACTCAGATGCTGCATTGTTACGACAGACAGTGCGGTTCCTCAAACCTTCGGCCAGCGGTCTCGCGATGCTGGCATTTACAGGAGTGACCCATGAAATCCAGCCCGAACTCAATCGCGGCGTAAGAACAGGAACGGGTAAGATCAGCCGCCTCGAAAGCCCATTGGCAGCCGCCATCACTTGCATCATTTCGCGGTAAGTGAGGATATCTGCCCCTCCAATATCAATCACACGCCCGACGGTGTCCGGTGCTTCCAAACATTGGACCAGATATCGCAACACGTCACGGATCGCAATCGGTTGCGTCTCAACCTTGACCCATTTCGGCGTGATCATGATCGGTAAGCGGTCAACCAGATAACGCAGAATCTCAAACGATGCGGACCCGGATCCGATGATCATTGCAGCGCGAAAGACCGTTGCGGGAATCGCACCGGACTGAAGTATCTCGGCCACGGCGCGGCGGCTGCGTAAATGCTTACTGAGATCCGGCCCCATCTCTCCCAAACCACCAAGATAGATGATGCGTTGACAGCCCGATCCAACCAATCCCTCGAGAAAATTTTTAGCCATCTCCCGATCACGGGAATCATAGTCGTCACCCGCACTGATCATCGCGTGCACGAGGTAATACGCCACATCAACTCCCGCTGCCGCTTCTTTAATCTTTTCAAGATCATCCAGCGAGCCTTCGATGATCTTCAAGTTGGGGTGATCGTGAAACCGGAAGTCCGCCATTTTCTCGGGACTGCGAACCAGGCAGCGAACCTCTAACCCCTCTTCGAGTAAACGCGGAACTAAACGACCTCCCACGTACCCGGTTGCACCACAAACAAGAACTTTCGAGACATTCACTTTGAAGACCTTTTCCGCCTGACTCACGTTCTGTTCCTGCAACTTCGACACGCCGCATTGTCACCGCTTGTCCACAGCTTCTCGAAAAACAAGGCTGGCAAGTGGAAAACACCGCGTTTCGGCACCCACAACCTCTGCTCGCGCCGGACCACAAACCGTTACCAGTCAAACACTTAGGCATCGCCAAAACCAATGGATGACCGAAATCACCCAGACAGCCTGAAAACAAATCCCAACATCAACCACGCCAGGAGCGTGCCCTAGCTCACCCCCCCCTGCCATCGCCACCGGGACCGTCATCGTCATCGCCACCGTTACTGACATACCTTCTGCAGAAGCGGGCATGCCCGGGTGAGATTGACAGGTGGAAAGGGGGCGGCAAGAAAGGCCAGTCAGGACACCATGCTGCAACTGCCAGCCAGCACCTGCCAGACCGACCATTCCCTGAGAGCATGAACTCACACATCGAATTCCTGCAGCGTGGCTTGGCATGTATTCTCAAATGCGACTCTAAGTTTTCTCTCCTTCGGTAACAACTGTGTGCACGCAGTAGTTGACCAGTAGTCACCATGCATGCAGACGCTGTTGCACGAATCGCCATGCTCATGCCCCGACATGATTTGCTGCATGTCGTCAAGCGACAGCGGAAGATTGCCAACGACAGCACCTCGAATAGCATCTGAACGCAAGTCCGCAGATTCGTGGACCCGCCGCCCGCGCAGCAGAGTCGGCGCTCGATGGTCGTAATGGGCATCGGGAACAATCTCGAGGGCCGCCATCGGCCTGCATTGCAACCGGTTTGTATGGAACACAAAACCCTCATCAGCAGCGCGGGCCTCGACACGGCTATTAGAAACCTCAAGCGAAGTGACATCGCCGGCTGCATCAGCCAACATCAGCAGACCACCGCCTGCGCGAGGCTGTTGAGATATAAGTTCAATCGCTTCGTTGACCGTCGTTGCCTCTGCAAGGACGCGTCCGATCAACATGGTGATTGTTGGGGCCGCAGATAATTGATCAGTTACGTAAGCGTAATTGCATGTGACCCCCAAGCCAGCCTCGTTTACACCATCCACCGCGCCCAACAGAGGCGAAAAAGTGAACTCGACCGACCTCAGTTTTCCAGTTGGATTGGAACGTCGCACCACGAAAAACTGCTGAACCACGGGGACATGATCGAAATTGTGCATGATCCTTGCGTTTCCATCTTTGGACGCTGGGCCAGTAACGGCGATAGCCGAGCACCCAGCCTGAAGTCCGTTGGGATGTGCGCGGCTGCTACCCGTCAGATCACTCATGACCGCTTCCAGTAAACAGCACAACGCAAGCTTTGGTTCAGGCAGTTCCGCGCCTTCACAGATTCCTACAAAGCGCTGTTCAGAATCTCCACCGGCGATGCGAAACGCATCTTTCATGAACCGGTGTGCCTTACGTTCTGCCAAACGCCGAAATAGACGCATTGGCATCCATCGCGGCTTCATCAGCCGGAATGCCTCCAGCTTTCCTATTTCCGCAATCGCTCTTCGGATATTACCCTGCAAAGCCTCGCCCTGCTGGCGGCCCATGTCCCGAGCATCGCCACTACATCCAACCTCGGGCAAAGTATCACTCATCATACTTATCCATTTAGTAGCACACTCTTACAATTTCAATTACGGAACACTGATCAAGTCAACGAACTTATTCTCTCGCCCCAATCTTTGACCTTGCACTTTTCTCGTAACGCCATTTCGACAAACAAGACGCGTTAGCCTACAAGATGCTCACGATCAAGCAAGGATTGCTCCTTCTAGTCTGCACCAAGTTGACGTGCGACGGTTGAAGGGTGAATACGCAAATAAGCTCTTTTTAAAGCCCGACTCTGATTTTCGTTACCGCTACGTACGACCATCACGATGAGGTCCACCGAGTTTTCAGCCCACGCCTCCACAACCTGGTCTACAAAGGCATACTCTGCTGCGAGAGGACAATCGCATGGCCCCCGTACGCCGACTTCTTCCAGTGGCCGGTAGAATCGCGTAGGATCGCGGTGAGTCAAAGATACGATTGGTTCCCAGCCGGAGAGTGTTAGTCTGATGACATTCGATGTCGTCCAACATAGCCGAAAACTAAGCAAGCTGATCGAGTTTGACACCCCGTTCGTCACGGTAACGCTACTCGATATCGATGGGAATGTACCCCGAGTTGACGGCGTGAAAGCTGTGGTCACCGCTGATGGTCTTGAATGGGGAGCCCTTGGAGGAGGAAAAATTGAAGCCATCGCCATCGAATATGCGAGAGAAGCTCTCCAAACGCATCGTGGTACTACCTGCAAGCTGGTCACATGGAACTTGCGTACCGACATCGGGATGATGTGTGACGGGAAAGCCAAACTCTCCTTTGAAATCCATAGCAGAGGTGATTGGAACATCGCTGTTTTCGGTGCTGACCATGTCGCCCAAGCCCTTATACCGATGCTGGTCAGACTCCACTGTCACGTGACTTGCGTTGATCCACGTGCTGAGTGGATCGCGAAACTTGCTG
>CAXGRW010000552.1:0-3996 GCA_964012125.1 uncultured Rhodopirellula sp. | reverse complement strand
ACGATCAGGTTGTCGCACTGTCCCTTGCGCGGCACGATGGCTTCGTAGGGGATCTTGTAGCTGCCGTTGTATTTCCCGTCGTCCAGGTAGACGATGGAAAAATCACCACCCTGCACCACGACTTTGCCATCTTCCACGACCACGGTATACGGGAAATCGTCGACCCCATAGGCGGCCAGGCCGACGGTGTGCGGTGGATCGGTTTTACCCTCCAAGTCTTTCTGGGTGACGACGTAAGACGACACCATCCGACGGGCTTGGCGAATATACAACTGGTTCGGCCAGCCACCCGTCTCGTCGAAGACCCCCTTCCTGAAGGAAATCCGGCTAGCATTGCGTTTCAGACTTTCAGGGGCCAAAGGATCCGTTTTGGCGAAGTGAATCGACTTGCTCAGAAACTCCTGATGAAACTTCCAGATCCGCGCCCGCGTGGCCCAGTCGCCATTCGGGTAGTCATCGTTACATCCGTGAACCGTGGACGCCATCAGGTTGCGATTCAGTTGGGCGCCTCCGACGAATGGCCCTCTCTTTTTCGTGGTCATCTGGCCGAGGTTCCCCATCTTTCGATTGGAGAAAATGTCGATGCCATCGCGAATGGCTCGGCGATAGACTTCAAATTCGGCAGGATCGTAGTTTTCTGGCGTGGGAACCGGGATGCCCTTGCCACTCATGTCGAACTCGTACCGGAAGCAGTAGCCCATCGTTAAGTCATCAGCACTGCCCAGAGGACTGATCTTGCGATCTTGAATAAATGGAAGCAACCCACTCCCAGGTTTCCCGGGCTCGATGTACGGGTCGATGTCGTGGACCCAAAGGTTCGGGCGCACCCCGGCAAGCGATTCGCCGTAGTGCTCACGTGACTCGCGCCCCCAGGTGTAGCTGGCGCCGCTCATCCCGAGTATGTCGCCCTCGTAAGAACAATCGATGAATACGGTTGCTGAGACCTTAATAGCATTGCGTTTTTTTGGCTCGGGAATGGGGCAGCCGGTTTTGTCGAAAGGGGCGTAGTCGAGGGTGATGGACCGGATGGATTGGCCCATCTTGTTTTCCACGACAGACTCGCTCATGGCGATCGGATTCTGACGCGTCGGCGAGTCGATGGTGGTGTCCCCGGCTTGGACGGTGCCCAAGCGGTGCTCGTAGATCACGGTGATGCCCCGATCTTCGACCACCTTCTTGAACCGCTCGCGATACTGTCTGTTGCCGATCCCCTGGATGGCATGCCCACCATGATGCTTCTGTTCCCGCACCTCCAATCCCTCCATCAGGATCTTGTAGGTCGTGCCGCCCACGGTGCTACCTTTGCCCCAGTCCAGGTGGTTGATCCCCCCGCCGGTCATGCCGCCCAGCCAGCGACTGGGCTCGATGAGGATGACTTTGGAACCCTCTTTCTCAGCCGCCAGGGCTGCCATGACACCACTCGCTGTGCCGCCATACACACAGACGTCTACCTCGTGGAAAGCAGGTTCCGCAGACAGACAGTTTTGCCAGGTCAGCAAAACGCCCAGAGCAATCGTGAATGCAAAGTGATGTTTCATGATATATCTGTTTTCAGGTCAACTTCTGAGCTACGGCGCGGTGTCTACCGTCGGCATGCTTGTGTTTTTTTGTTCGTTGCCGCTGCAGGACGAACAAACTCGTACGTGAAAGTGTGTCGGGTGCACATGGCTCGAAGATTCTCTTGCAATGCCATACTCTGTGGAAAGTCAATGACATTCTCGTCCCTCATTCATTGGGCGGCATGTTCGAACCACTCGTAGTCTTTCATGCCGTGCCCTCCAGTTTCGTAGACGTTAAAACGAATCATTTCCTGCCTCATTTTTCCGGTCCAGTTCCATTCGAGCCATCGAAATAGATACCGTTCACGTTGACACCTTTAGGGGTGCGTGGATCGCCGTTCAGACCAAAATAAACGATGCGGCAGTTATTACCTTTGCTAAGCTCGTTTCGCTTCTCACTGATTCGAACGGTCAAGGTGTGTTTCTTTTCCGGGGCGAGTCCTTCGCGCAGGATATAGATTCGGTTCAGGTGTAATTTGAAGCTGTTTTTTTCAACAAACAAATCCTGTTCCACCCAAGCTGAGCCATCAACGCTGTGTTCGATGATGCCGGCGTGGGGTCCGGCGATCACTTGAATCGCTACCGCGGAACCGTTGAAGGGGAGGTCAAAGCTGTCGCCCGGATGATGTCCAATCAACTGCGGTCGCTCGTTCCACCCCTCTCGCACCTTGCCGCCTTCTGCGGTGGCATCGTAGTCGGTCTGGACAGCAAACCCGTTCAGTTTTTTTGCGATTCGCGGCGCAAACAGTTTGCCCTCGCTATAGGAGGCAGGATCGAGTTTCTCAGGCATCGCATGAGCAACGACTGGCCGGGGTGCGTCCGACCATGCTTCATCGAGCAGCCGTTCGATGCTGTCTGCATAAAGTTGCTGTCCAAAGGGCGATGGGTGCACCCCCTTGATGTCATCCTTCCATGTGAACTCTTCTCGCTTGATACGCTCGTAAATTTCTTTGGTGATATCAAGTGTCGGCACTTCATAGTGTTCGGCCACTTTATCGAAACTCTGAATCACTTCAGGCGTCTTCCCGTTTTCGTAATCTTCGAGCTTGTCCGGGCATGCAAAATGCATCATGACGATGTCCATGTTAGGGTTGGCCCGCCGCGCTCTTCGTACGATGCCTTCCATGCCACGAGCTGTTTGGTCGATCGTGCGTCCAATGGCAACGTCGTTTACTGCAGCTTCTTCAAACATCAGGTCTACTTTTCTTTTTTGAATGACGTCCCGATCGAGTCGAAATGACCCATACATCGTTCCGGTGGACCCGACTCCTGCAAGTATGAAATCAAAATCTGTCGAAGGGAAACGCCGCTTGAGGTTTTCCATCACCTTCTTTCGCCAAGGCATTCCAGTGATGGAACCACCGACAAAGGCGACCGTTCCTTTTTTGGTGGTCTCGAAGATATATTGCGAATTCTTCAACCCGTCGTGCAATTCGAACCAGTTTTGTTGCAAAGGTCCGTTGTAGTTCTGCCAAGGGTACGATATCGATTCCTTCTTCTCGATCGGCTTGGCCGGAGCCGCTTTCTTTTTTGCCTTCGGTTTTGGTGTCCTTGCCGGTCGCGCTACAGACACCGGCCGCGGCGGTAATGATTCGTCCCAGGCCATGATCACCTTGCGCATGCTTGCTGCTTTCACGGGATTTTTGGCAATCACGTTCGTGGTTTCGTTTGGGTCGTTCACAAGGTGATAGAGTTCGTCGCCATCACGCCTGTTGACGTGGTATTTCCACTGGCCGTCCAGAGCAGTCGGATATTGTTTCTTCCAATAGAGGAGACGTTTGGGACTCCGATCTCCTCCCAGCCAGACATCAGCGACATCCTGGCCTTCGAATTGACCTTCGTCGTAGGGTGTGCCTGTTAGGCGGCATAATGTTGGCAAAAAGTCGAGGCCAGAGAGAATGCTCGTGTCATTGACCGCGTCAGCAGGGACCTTGCCTGGCCAACGAACGATAAATGGGATTCGCACTCCGCCTTCGTACATCTCGTGCTTGCCGCCGCGAAGCCCTTTCGGCCAACCCATCATGTTCGCGCGGGTGGTGTCACCGATCTGGTTGGCCTTGAGTGTATTGAGCGTGTTTCTGGCGGGGCCCTGATCACTGGCAAAGATGACGATCGTATTTTCCGAAAGCCCCAATTGATCCAGTTTCTTCAGTATGCGGCCGATTGCTGCATCGAGGCTCCAAAGGTCGGCGAGGTAGTTCTTCATGCACGCATTGACACTCAAACCCCATTCATCTCTGCATACATCAAACTTGTTGGCTTTCATGTAGGGACCGAATAGGTATTCATCGACCTGCAGGTCACTGAACTGCTCGGCAAACACAGTATCCGATGGAATACTGAAGTGTGAAATGTGAGCCCATACGTTGACGTAAAATGGTTCGTCTTTGTGACGTTCAATGAAGTCAATCGAAGCTTCGAACGTGTTGTCGTCACG
>CAXGRW010000551.1:0-4001 GCA_964012125.1 uncultured Rhodopirellula sp. | reverse complement strand
GTCATAATCTGCCTTGAAGGACCAGAACTTGATCGCCTCGCCACGCTCGTTCTTCGTTCCTTGCCAGTGTGGCACAAGATTAATGCCATCGAGAGGAACGTCTGGTGGTGTTGCGCCTGCCAGGTGGCATACGGTTGGAAGAATGTCCGCTGTGACGGCATTCACGGTGACGACGCGTGGTTCGGGAATTCCAGCGGGCCACTCAATGATTCCAGGAACTCGAATGCCATTCTCGTAGAGTTTTCCTTTGAGTCCTCTGAAATGAGACTCCCTCAAACCGCTTGGCGGAATGCCGTTGTCTCCACAATACCACAGCAAGGTGTTGTCTTTGATGCCGAGCGTTTTAAGTGCATTGCGTAGCTTTCCGATTGACCGATCCATGGCGGTAATTTCTGCGTAGCGTTCAATCAAAACATCTCGTAACGGTCGTTTGACCTGCTTCCCAGTTGTGTTGGAAGTCAACCTCACCATCGTGTCACTGTATTTCTCTGGTAGATCCTCATAAAGAAGTAAATCTGTCTCCATGCCGCTGTACGGTTCATGGGGTGAGCCAAACCAGATGACTGTAAAGAACGGGACGTCCTCCAGTTGTTTCTTTTCAATGTATTTGATCGCTTCATCAATCAGGATTTCGGAACTCTCGCCGTAGAACTTTTTGGGCGGCCCGCCATTACGAGACAAGAACGGATCGAGTTCAAAAAAATTGTCATGCGAAAGCCATTCATCAAACCCCATTGCTCCTGGGTTCGTCGGTGATGTTGTTTTGACAGGACCGACATGCCATTTCCCAAAATGTCCAGTCGCGTATCCGGCTTTCTGGAGACAGTGAGCGACTGTGATCTCTTCTGGTCGAATCGAACAGCCTGGCGTAAACGTCCCGTAGCGGTTGGGGTGTCTGCCAGTCAGGACATTACCGCGCGTGGGCGAACAGACTGGTTGTGCATAAAAGTTTTCAAGTCGAAGTCCAGATGTCGCCATTTCATCAAGGAAAGGTGTTTTCACATGCGGGTGTCCGTGGTACCCAGTTTCTTCCCAGCCATGGTCATCGCCCATCAGTAGGATGATATTCGGACGTGCTTGGCTTTCTTGCTGCGTTTCAGCGAATACGGTATGCGGTACAAGGCATACGGTCAGAGAAAGAAAAATGGAATGTGAGATACGGATCATGTGCGTAGTCATTGAGGGGGTATCCAGCGAGTGCTTTGTCATTCTTGCAATCTGTCCAAACACAAAAGTGTAATGGTAGCGTGTCTGTCGGCCTTTCCCTCGTTTCGTGTCAGACGACTTGTCCACATCTCAATCGTGCGGCAGGAAAAAGCAGTAGCATGAAACGAAATAAGCAGCAGCGTGACATGAAACAAGCACTGGAACGCTGACTGGACTGGCCTGATATTGCTTAATCGAATGACGAGTAAAAGTTTTTGATGGACGTTGTGAAAAACCAATCAATGAACCGGCCGCTACTCGAAGGCTAAGTATCGGGAGCAGCGGTTTAATGGAATAGGACGGCGAGTTTTTGAACGAAAATTCCTTACGAACGAGAACGTAATGAAAACGACCACGATATGTTTAATTGTGTTTGCGTCGATACTTTCTGTGTGTCGCACGTTTCACGTGAGAGCAGACCGCCCTCACGTCATCCTTATCTACACTGACGATCACGGATACACCGACCTTGGACTGCTCGGCATAGACAAGCATGTTGACACACCTCATATGAACAAGCTTGCCCGCGGCGGCGCACTAATGACCGCGGGCTACAGTTCGGCTCCGCAGTGTCAGCCGTCACGCGCCGGGCTGATGACCGGGCGCATCCAGAACGAGTTCGGCTTCCCGCACAATGCCTGCGACGCGGGCGAGGGGAAGGGCCGCATGCCACGCACCTACGCCAAAGGTACGGACATGGCAGGTCAGCCACTCCTGACCATCGCCGACCGGATGAAGAAGCTCGGCTACGTCACCGGCTTCTCCGGCAAGTGGCACCTTGGCCCGCCTAACAGCGGCAAGCCGAAGCACGACCCACGCGCCCGCGGCTTCGACTACTACTGGAACGGCTCGATGACGAGCGGGCAGGCCAATATTACGCTCGATGGAAAGCCTGCGGAGCACAACGCCAACCGCGGTCTGCCCGAGGGCATTGCCAACCGGGTCATCCTTCAAGGAAAGTACGGTGAGTCGTTTATCGAATTCAGCCAGACAGGAAGCAAGCCGTTCTTCCTATACATGCCGCTGTATGGCCCGCACATACCGCTCATTGAAAAGTCCGACCCGTATTACAAGAACTTCCCCAAACTCGACTATCCGCACTACGACGATTGGCGGGACGATCGACGGCGCATGGGCCTGGCGCTAATCAAGTCAATCGACGATGTGGTGGGCGGGGTAATGGCCAAACTGCGCGCGCACGGGCTCGAAGAGAACACGTTGGTTCTCTTCGCCAGCGACAACGGCGCGCCCACGAAGATGGGGCGCAACGAGCCGGGCTTGCCCGGTGGCCCGCCCGGCACGAAGGGCGGAGTCTGGGACGGCTCGAACAACGTACCCATGCGTGGCGAGAAAGGCAGCTTGCTGGAGGGCGGCATCCGAGTGCCGATGTTCGCGTACTGGAAGGGAAGGATCATCCCGGGAACGGTGATCGAAGAGATGGTGACGACCCTCGACCTCACCGCGACGACGCTCAAGGTCGGAGGCGGAGCGATCCCCGACGAGTTTGATGGCGTTGATTTGCTGCCGCGATTGACGGGCAAAGCGGGCAAGATTGATAGGCCAAAGCCAATGTTCTGGGAGTTCTGGCAAACCCAGGCGGTGCGCGTTGGCGACTGGAAGCTGTGGCGCTCGAATAAGCAGGAGTTGCTGTTCAACGTTGCCCAGGACCCGTATGAATTAACCGATCGTACGCAATCCGACGCAGAGGTCGCGACAAGGTTACGGAATTTGTTGGATCAATGGTCTGCTTCGCTGCCGCGTCTGAACAAAGCCCAACAGGATGCGAGCGAGGTATTCGCCTGGCCGCTCTCGGGCGCACCGAAAGGCACTAAGCCCGATCCGCGCTACCGAGTGCCCTACGCCAACCCGAAGCCCACGCCCTACCCCGCTCCAATTCAGGGGACTCTTTCGAAGTAAGCAGTAAGGAAATTGGTGACTGTATGAATGACTGGACTTCATGCTTTTTTAGATCAACGGTAATAATTTCGTCGATCCGTGCGGAGGCATTACTCGAGTTCTCGGCATGCGCATATGTTGTTGCGACGATGAGCCCCAAGAACAAGATGCGACAGACGGTCAATATTTGAGTTGTTGACATGTTTACAAGTCCGAAAGTGTTGTTTCGCTATGAAAAGTGTTGTTGAAATTGATTCGGGATGGAGTAGCAATTTGTGGCTGTTCTAAAACGATAACTCGTATTTGATCAACGGCTGAACTAGCTGATAGATCGAGTGATAGTGTACGTCGGTCATTGCTGAGAGTCACATTGTCGCGACCTGAATCAGGCTGGTCGTCCGGACGGGCTGGTTCAATGCCTCGCCGGGTGTTTCCATAATTTCCTCGCGGATGCCCGAGTAGTTCGTCGGTGCTGATCAGTTGGGTCGTGCCACCGATCAGTCCAAGGATTGGCCGATTGAACGTGATTTGTCCGATGACTCTCGCACCGTCATTTTCGTTTCTGAAGAACTCACCGATCGGATTAAGTTGCAACAAATAGCTGCCAACGACCTGTCCAGCACCAATCGACTGTCTGTTCCATCGTCTAACGCGGATGTACTGTCCAGGTTCGGTCACATTGACTTCGAGGTCTGATTTCAGAATGACGCGGGAGCACTCACGGAACACCAGGATACGGTTACTGTCTTCAATTCTGCCCGGTACAAAGTCGGGACCGGGAGAGACGAATTTCATGAGGCCCGTTGCCTGCAATACTCCAGATGTGACCGGCCACGCGTTTTCATAGCGCATGGTTGCATACGCCACCGAATCGATAGATTCGGCTTTTGGGCTGGAAC
>CAXGRW010000550.1:0-4018 GCA_964012125.1 uncultured Rhodopirellula sp. | reverse complement strand
TGGGAATGCTCAGCAGACCAACGTCAACGAGGCTGAAACGGATCCTGGACGAGGCCCAGCTCAGGCAAATCACGACGATGCAGTTAAGGCAAGTTCATTTTCAGGGCAACTCGTATTAGTGATCGGAGCTCCTGGTACAGAGGATTTTGACGCTGCCTTTAAGGAGTGGGGTCAGCGTTGGAAAAAAGTTGCGGAGCAATCAGATTTAGAGTTTGTGCCCATTGGCCTCGGTGAAGAACCAAAAGAGGTTAGCGATCGCGAATTGTTGCGAAAGACGCTGAATACAGCGGCGGGAAATCAGTCAACAGCTTTGTGGCTGGTTTTGATTGGGCATGGCACTTATGCAAGAGACATAGCCAAATTCAACTTGCGGGGGCCGGATGTTTCGGGCGTAGACTTAGCGAAGTGGATGGAAGGGAATAAAAGGCCTATCGTGATCATTAATTGTGCATCGGCGAGTGGTCCATTCGTGAATCGATTGTCAGGTCCGCAGCGGGTGGTTGTCACTGCAACTCGCAGTGGGATCGAGCAGAACTACGCCCGATTTGGGGATTTTTTATCTGAGGCGATCGGCTCGCCAGACTCTGACCTCGATCATGATGGAGAGGTTTCAATCCATGAGGCTTTTCTACGTGCGAGTGCGGGCGTGCGGATGTTCTATGAATCAGAGGATCGAATCGCTACAGAACACGCCATCATCGATGATAACGGCGATGGTAAAGGCACTCCGGCAAAGATGTTTCGTGGGGTGCGACCCAATGCGACCGCGAAAGAGGGTGCTTTGGACGGTGCCGCCGCCTTGCGTGTTACCGTAAGCCCCGCCGGAGGCCGTTTGCCATTCACTCCCGCGGAACTAAAACAAAGGGCGGACATCGAGAATCAGATCGATGCGCTGCGGGGAAAATCCGGCGAACTGGATCAGCAAGCGATGGACGCAGCATTGTTACCTCTGATGCTTCGGCTCTCGCGACTCTATCAGGCTGCAGAAGGTCGAGTGCAAGCACTTGAGAAGTGATTTCGTTTGATGCAGTGGTGACCGGATCGTCGAACGGTTGATGGTGCACGACTCTCAGGATTGTGATGGGACACCGCCAATGCCGAGTAGCAAACGCAGTAGCTGTTTCGGCGTTCCAAAGACGTGCAGCAAAATTTGTTTGTCAGATCTGAAAGTTGAGATCGTGGTCTAACACCTCAGAGTCACTTGCTCCGCCACGGACGCGAAGTCGTGGGCTGTCCAGCACAACTGTCGTGTTGGGCGAGACCGTTTTGGTGATCCACACACTGGAACCGATGACGGAGTCGTGACCAATAATTGTTCTACCGCCCAAGATGGTAGCGTTTGCGTAGACCACCACATGATCCTCGATGGTGGGGTGTCGTTTGCCACCACGAATCAATTGTCCATCAGAATCGGTTGGAAAACTGAGCGCACCCAAGGTGACGCCCTGGTATAGCTTCACATGCTGCCCGATGTTGCAAGTTTCACCAACGACGACGCCAGTTCCATGATCGATGAAAAAATAGTCAGCGATGTTTGCACCAGGGTGAATGTCGATGCCGGTTTGTTTGTGCGCCCATTCCGTCATCATGCGAGGGATGAAAGGTACATCCAGCTTTAACAACTCGTGTGCAATGCGGTAGACTGTGATCGCCTCAAATCCCGGGTAACAAAAGACAATTTCGTCTGTGGTGTGGCAGGCCGGATCACCCTCGTAGGCAGCTTGTACATCGGTCGCCAACGTGGTGCGTAATGCTGGAATCCGCTTTAGCAGTTCAATTGCCATGGCCTGGCCCTTGGCTTCAAAATCTATGTCGCTTTCGCAATCACTGTGGCTCTGCTGAACACGGTCGTCATGCCGAAGAGCTCGGGCAATCTCGGTTGTCAGTTGGTCATGCAGTAGGTCAACCAAGCTGCCAATGTGGTAGCGTATGTTTCCTAGATGAAGGCCAACCTTACGGCGATAGCCCGGATAAAGAACGTCTTTCAGGTTAAGCAGGATTTCCGCAACACCCTTGTAACTCGGCAACGGACAGTGGCCAAGGTGGTTGATTGAATCTTCCGGCGTGTAGGTAGCAACAATCTGCTCGGTCAATTTCGGAAGTTGCTCTTTGAGGCGAAAGTCTGAGGCCACGGTGCTGCTCGACGTTCGAGGGAAGTTCTTGGAATGTTGGACGGGTTCAAGATAGCAAAGGTTCACATGCCAATCCTGAATTACCATTTGCGTTGAACGCAACAATGACCAACGAGGTGTTCCCCGCTGGCCATCGTCTGCTGTAGTTTTGCAACATGGCAAGCTGCCGGTGGTTTTGTTACCGGTCAGATGCGGTCGCCTGCTCTAACGGCCAATGGTAGGTGGGTTGTCGAGCAGGAAGTCGCGGGGGCCACGATGCGAGTAGTAAGGGTATCCTACTTGCGCTGATGCTGGACCAGGCTGAAAAGGGCGACTGTTGAGTGCGTCACCGGCGTGGTGGCCCATGCAGCCGGGTTGAAGATGGGCGCTGTAATCCAAGCCACCTTGCTGCCAACCGAGGCGGCCGGGGATGCACCCGGGGCGACAGCCCTGCTCACCACAAACACCACTTATGCCACCCATGCGGCCCAGTGTTGTTGCACAGGCACCACCGCATTGTGCATTGCACTGACTACTGCAGCCACCGCCAACACAGGCTCCTACAACGCCGTAAGCGTTGGGATTGCTTTGGCAGGAGTTGCAGTTCCCGGTGGCACAATTTCCAGTGCCGCAATTACCGTTTGCACAGGACGTACAGTCCCCCGCAGTCGACTTGCGTAAGTTGTGATGAAGGCAGCCGGTTGATCCGACCAAAAGAGCCCCGAGGGCTGCGACCATAAGTAGACGATTCATGCCGAATTCCTTCCGAGCGACGCGCCGCACTCGGCGGCCGATGTTTCCGTTCCTTGGATGTGCGATCTCTCCATTGGATGATCGCCCCTGTCTGTATTCGACCACGAGGCCGCTTCTGTACACACAATCGCTGCCACCGACGTAGACAGAACAAAAAGGTGTCCGTACGGGCGACGTAAACCTCCTATCTTGCCATTTGGTGTCTGTCTTGCGTTGAATTGGGCCGAGATGTTACTCCTCACCACCGTACGGGTGACACGTCTCGGTAGCTCGTATCCCTAAATGCACTGAGGGCACGCGTAAATACACGAAGGGTATGCGTATTTGCACTGAGGGGCACGTTTAGGTGTCGCATGGCGTCGATTTGAAATTGGAAGGAAACGGAAACGTAGTGAGATAACCATGAGAAAAATACTCAAATTCACTGTGCTTGTCCTCGCGTTGACAGCTACGCCCGTCGTGGTTGGGCAGATCACATCGCCAAGGGTTTTGTCATCAAGCAGGTCAACTTCCGCTTCTTTGGAAGAACAACTTCTCAATCGTTTGAAGGCAACTCGCGATGATCAGCGTACTTACGTCAAGCATGTGGTGGCTTTGACAAAGGCCGGCAAACTGGATCGAAAATTGGTGGTTGCTGTGGAACGGTATGCACTGCGGAGAAACCCCCAGTATCCATTTCCATTTTTTGAGCGTGCCTTGAAGTATGAGGCAGCCAAAAGACGCGTTGTTCTCCCTACGGTTCGAAGTTTCGCATCCACGCGACCTTCAGCACCAACAGCGGGTAGCACTTCACCCTAACTTTCGGTTCAAGTAGGAATCGAATTTGATCGGTTCGTTTCGGTAACAAATTAGGATTTGCCGATATCCCTAGATGAACGTGGAACGCCCCCGTTTTTAATCCAAGTGTTATGAGAGTTCGGTTTGGGTAATCGTTAGGGTTTCGGTGTGCTGATGGAGTGGAGGCGCAGCCGGAACGGAATCAGCACACCGACGCGCGAACTCATCCGGAGGCAGGCCAGAAAGAGAGCTGTGTGGTCGATAGCCGTTATAGTCCTCCCGCCAAGCTGCCGCATGGGCGCGAGCGTGCCGCGCACTGTCCAATTCTTCAATGTTTAATAACTCGTCCCGTAGGCGACTGTGGAAGCTCCCGGCGT
>CAXGRW010000549.1:0-4020 GCA_964012125.1 uncultured Rhodopirellula sp. | reverse complement strand
AAGCGCTCGAAATCGATTACGCAACCTTCCTGGATGCATTTGAACGTGACAACGCAGTTACGATCACTGATCACCAAACGATCCTGGCCAAATTCCAGCACCTGACCCCGCTTGACCGTAATGACAAAGACGCGATACGAGCCTTGCTGCCACCTGAGCCACCCCGGTCAACCCTCGTCTTGGAGACTTTGGATTTTGAAGGGCCCATTTACGATCAGTGGCCACCACAAACGCACCAGAAATTGCTCCCCCAACTGGTCGATCAAGAACGAGACATAGACGCTACCAATGAACAGCGCACCCGCGAAAGGGAGCCAGAACGAGCCAAACAGGCAATCAAGCGTTTCATCGAGCGAGCGTTCCGACGCCCCGTCACCAAGGCAGACATTGCCTATGTCTTGGAATTCTATAATGAAGTACGACCGCGATCTGAAACTTTTGAAGAAGCGATTCGAGAAACCTTCGTGATGATTCTCGTTTCTCCTGATTTCCTCTATCAAGTGGAACCAAGTCCCACACCCGAGACGCGCTCACTCACACCGCATGAACTGGCAACTCGACTCTCGTACTTTCTCTGGTCAACTACTCCGGATGCCGAACTCATCAACTTGGCAGACTCAGGAGAACTGAGTAAACCCACCGTACTTCAAGCACAAGTACAAAGACTTCTCCAGTCGGAAAAGTCCAGCGAGTTTGTGAATCATTTTATCGACCAGTGGCTCGACTTATCGGGCATTGACCGTGTTGCCATCAACCCAGAGTACTACCCTGAGTTTGACGACAGACTGAAGGCATCAATGCGTGAGGAAACCCGTGCGTTCTTTGCCGAACTTCTGCATCACGACCTGAGTGCGTTGAACCTGCTCGACTCAGATTTCTTGATGTTGAATGCCGAAATGGCAAAACATTACGGTGTTGAGGGCCCCAAAGGTAGCCTGTTTGAACGTGTTGACCTTCCACGCGATTCATATCGGGGGGGACTACTCACCCAAGCCAGCGTTTTGCTACTGAACTCAACTGGTGAGGATTCTCATCCGATACGTCGTGGAGTTTGGCTCCGCAGTCGATTGCTCGATGACCCGCCCGCATCGCCCCCCCCCGATGTGCCTGAACTGGACGCACAATCCGCGGATGCCGCGGAACTGTCCGTTCGTCAACAACTCGAACAGCATCGGAACCGAGAAGCGTGTAACGATTGTCATCGTGGAATTGACCCATGGGGTATCCCATTCGAAAACTTTGATGCGGTTGGCAACTTTCGGAACGACGCACTTCGTGTCACGCCACAAAAACGCAAGAAGATTCGCGTCAACGTCTCCTCAAACAGCGTCCTTCCCAACGGAAAGAGCATCGAAAATATTAATGATTTGAAGGCACATCTGGTAAGTAGCGAAAAACGCAGGTTCTCCAGAGCGTTGGTCTCAAGACTGCTGGAGTATAGTACCGGCCGTGAAATCATCTTTGCTGATCGAGAGGGTGTCGAGAAGTTAACGGATCAATTTGAAGCGAATGAGTATCGGCTCAGCGATTTGATTGTGGCAATCGTACAATCGACTCTATTCCAAACCAAGTAAGCAATTCGAAAGCGTGTGATGAAAAATAGATCCTGGCAGCTTGATCGGCGGACATTGCTTCGCGGCACCGGTGCAACCATAGCGCTCCCTTGGATGGAGGCCATGGCCTATGGAAACAACACTGCAGCAAATCTTCCGACACGTTTCTGCTGCGTCTATTTTCCCTTCGGTGTTGCCGTCCCACGTGAAGATGATCCAAACCGAAAATGGGGTTGGTTTCCGACAGGCGAGGGCAAGAATTTTAAATTTACCAACGTGCTGAAACCGCTCGATTCACTCCGTGACAATGTTACGGTAATTGGGGGCATCTCGCATCCAAACGGATGGGCCATGGGGGGCCACGACACAGGAGACATTTTTCTTACCGGATCATTGATGAAGAACGGTGTTTTCACCAACACGATCTCCCTGGATCAACAGATCGCATTGGCCAACGGAGCAGACACGCGTTTTCGTTCGCTTACACTTTCAAGTGATGGTGGCGTAGGAGAGCCTACACGTTCATGCACGTTGTCGTTTTCGCGAGAAGGACGCCCCATTCCTGCATTGGCAAGTCCTGCACAAATTTTCGATCGGCTTTTTGGTGATGAAGAGGGAGGAACTATCGCGCAACAACGCCGACAACTCAGAAACACAAGCAGCATGTTGGACCGTGTTCTGGAACACTCCAAACAACTCAATCGAAGCTTGGGTGCGAATGACCAACGCAAGTTCGATGAGTACCTTTCCTCGGTTCGTACAATCGAACAGCGAGTGGATCGCGCAGAAGCTTGGCTTAACGTCCCCAAACCGGAAGTTTCTCGCGATTCAATTTCTGCCGAAGCTACGCAGCAGGGCCCCAAAGACTACATCAAAGCGATCTATGATCTGATGTATTTGGCGTTTCAAACCGATTCAACGCGGGTTGCTACCTACATGATTGGTCAGGTCGCTGGCGCAACAACCATCGCCAACGCATTCCCAAGTTGCATTGGACTTTCTCCCAACTGGCACGGTCTGGCTCATGGCGCAGGCAAGGCGGGCGGCGTCGAGAAACTCGGTCGCTTTGATCAATTTCTCGCGCAGAATCACGCGGCGTTTTTGAACCGTTTGAACTCAACGAACGAGGGCAATGGTACCCTACTTGATCGCACTATCGTGCTGTACGGTTCCAGCAACAGCAAGACGCACAACAATCATAACTATCCGCTTGTGCTTGCTGGCGGTCGTGGGCTCGGACTGACCCATGGGCAATACCTGAAATATAACGAACGTGAAATGCGTTTATCGAACCTCTATGCAACTTTGCTGGACCGTCTCGGTGTAGACCAGGAAGGCTTCAGTGACAGCACGGGTGAGATGACCGACATCCTTGCGTAATGCAGTTTGATTTCGCGGGGCAATGTTGCGTAAGGCAGGTTGCATTAACACCCCCTGTGCGGCAATGCAGCATCCCAGCTTATGAGAAAATGCGGTGAAAGATGTCACGGATTTATACACTAACTTCTAACTGACCGGTGTATCACAAGAGATGAAGTGGGACGTGTTCACGTACAGAGTGAAAGTGACGGCAAGCTTTGATCATAGCGATGGCACTGTTCAGGTTAATCTCTTAGCGCACGGGTCAGTTGTTTGTCGAGAGTTTAGTGTTCTGGTTTTTCTGGCCATGCAAACCATTCCGTTTGACGGCGGTGTGAGGGGTATGGATGAACAAGATAGATTACCGCGGATGCTCCAGTACGACGGATATAGACGTCCCTAGGAAGAGTGATTTCCTGAGAAGCGGGAGAAAACGGATATTCAAATGACTTCAGATTTTGGCCAACGATGTAATACAGCACTCAATGCATTAGGCAAAAATCGGGTTGCCGGCGGACAAAACCGTAGCCGTGGGGCGTAAAGAAAGAGCATCTGGGTTCCACAGATGTCGGGTTAGGGAATCATGATCTATCCGAGGCGTGAGAGGTTGCCATGAGGGTAGCTACTCTGCGGCCACAACCGGGGGATGTGCATGTACACAGTGTTAGGTCGCTTACGTTGCGGTAGGACACTGTTTAAACACGGGTGCATTCATTAAAAGACTCAAGCGGTTCTCGCTGGGGTTCGTTCAAATTGTTTGCGTGCTATACATCTGACTGCGGCGTTTGCTACGATTCATCGTCGGCCGCAACGGTGACGCAGGGAGTGTATCTCATAGGTCCACCGTGCGATCGGCTAGTACTATTTTTAGGAATCAGACATCAACGAGCCATCGTTTCCACCTGCTTGGGGCTCACTGGCGGTTTATATCGCTGAGGGAGCATCGAAACCGCAATGACTACTGGCAATCAAGGCTTGGTCTTGGCAAAGGATTTTCAAATGCTTCCAACTATTCGCCTCGTGGCACGGATCGCCTTGGTGTTGATGTTTGCCCTCTACTGGGGTGGTCTCACGTTTTACACGGGTATAGTGGTGCGAATCATTCACA
>CAXGRW010000548.1:0-4021 GCA_964012125.1 uncultured Rhodopirellula sp. | reverse complement strand
ATGGAGGCGGGCTTGTGCATTCCCACTCCAACGTTGCAGCACCCCAAGGGTTCGCCGGGGCTCGTTTGCCACTCTTCAGTGATCGCAGCAGAACAACCAGTGCCACCAATAATCCAATGCCTAACAGCATCGATCCCCAAGTGCTCATTTGGTGAAGGGGAGCAAATTCAGGGTCGTATGTCGCATAACGACGTGGCATGCCACGACTACCAAGGACGAATTGAGGCAGGAAGGTCAGGTTGAATCCTGCGAACACCAATAAAGCAGACAGGCGTCCCCCCGCTTCGCTGTACATTTTACCAAACATCTTCGGCCACCAGTGGAATACCCCACCGAGGAATGCCACAAGGGTGCCCCCCACCATCACGTAGTGGAAGTGAGCAACCACAAAATAAGTATCGTGAAGATGCATGTCGGTTGCGAGCGTTCCGAGATGCAGCCCGGTGAGTCCACCAATTGTGAACAGGAAAATGAAAGCGAGAGCGTAACACATCGGAGTCGTCAGGCTGATCGAGCCCTTGTACATCGTCGCAAGCCAGTTGAAAACTTTGATCGCCGACGGCACCGAAACAGTGAAAGTTAATGCACTGAAGATGATCGTTGTGAGCGAACTCATTCCTGCTGTGAACATATGATGGCCCCACACAAGGAAGCCCAACAGTGCAATCGCGATCGAAGAGTATGCGATGAATCGGTATCCGAAGATCCTCTTGTGGCTATGCACACTGATCAAGTCGCTGATGATTCCGAACGCTGGCAAAATCATGATGTACACAGCAGGATGGCTATAGAACCAGAAAAAATGCTGGAACGTCACAGGGTCCCCATTGTACTCTGGATCGAAAATACCGATGTGCATTGTCCTTTCTGCAATGAGAAGCAGAAGGGTGATGCCAAGAACAGGAGTCGCTAAAACCTGAATGATGCTGGTCGCGTACGTCGCCCAAAGGAAGAGTGGCATCCGAAACCACGTCATCCCTGGCGGACGCATCGTGTTGATCGTAACAATGAAGTTCAATCCTGTGAAAATGGAACTGAACCCGAGAATGAACGCCCCTGAAGTGGCCAAGATGACCGAACTGTCGGTTGTCGTGCTGTAGGGAGTGTAGAAGGTCCAACCGGTGTCCAACCCGCTCGCGCACAACGCTGAAACAAAGAACAAAGCTCCAAATACCCACAGGTAAAAACTGCAAAGATTCAGACGCGGAAAGGCCACGTCCTTCGCACCCAACATCACTGGGACCAAAAAGTTACCCAACGCGGCGGGAACGCTCGGAATGATGAACAAGAACACCATGATCGCTCCATGGAGCGTGAACACCTGATTATACCAATTGTTCGCCTCCTCCCCCTGAAACACCATCCCATCTGGCAGAAAGAGATGCAGTCGAATCAAAAGTGCTAACAAGCCTGCAACGGCGAACGCAACCGTTACACCCACGAGGTACATGACCCCGATTCGCTTGTGATCCAGCGTAAAAATCCAACTAAGAACACCCTTGGAGTTCGTTAGGTAGTTCTCACTTGGAGTTGGATAACCAGGGTCTTTTACTTGTGAACCTGATGGTAGTGATCCAGCTGACATATCTAAAAACCTCTTCAGTCGAAACGCATGACGCGTGCTTCGTATCAGTTTCCAGTCGCTCCGAGACCCGGCGCGGCTGGTAAATCTTTAAAATTACTCTTCCGTACTTGTTTCTTCTTTGTCCGTCTTCGTAGCGGTCTTCGGTCCATAGTCCGAAACAGTTTTCAGGTAAGCTATAATCGACGCGATGTCGTCATCTGAGAGCTGACCCTGGTAACTGGGCATGACGGGTTGATACCCCGCGACAATTTGCTTCTTTGGATACAGGATCGAATTTCGGATGTAGTCCTCGTCAGCGGTAATCGTCTCGCCGTCGGCCAGTGGCCGCTTGTTTCCATAAGACTCTTTGAATGAGGGCCCGACGCGTTTCGATCCATCTATTGAGTGACATCCCGCACAGCCTCTCTGGTTGTACAGTTTCTCGCCCCACGCCTCCGGCGTCTGATCCACCGGCCGCTTACTTACCTTCTCGATCCAAGCGTCGAGATCTTCCACTGTTTCATGAACCACAACGACAGTCTGCATGACGGAATGGTTTTTCCCGCAATACTCTGTGCAGTACAGATCGAAAAATTTGTAGCCGTCCTGAGTGAATTGCCATTTATCGTAATCCCAGACTCCATCCCCATTCTCAAAAATCGCCTGCTCGAGTTTTTCCTTCGAAACCTGCTCGCTAGCGACATCGGCCTCGAACCACATGTAGTTGTATCGCCCGGGAACCACGTCCTTCTTGGCACGGAACGCGGGTACAAAGACGCTATGAATGACGTCGCTGCTTCGCATTGACAGTTTTGTCGGCTCGTTGACGAGGATGTGCAGTTCGGGGTTCATTACCCCTTTCCCGTAGTCCATGGTCCAACCCCATTTGAACGCCTTCAATCCGATGTTGTTGGCACCTTCAGGCACTGTCCGCTGATTCAGATAGCTCCTCGCTCCCATCACAAACATGGCGACGAGGAAGAACGATGGCAGAATCGACCAAGCCAGCTCAAGCGGCGTGTTGTGGGCTGTGTTGCTCTCTGCTTTTTGCCCCTTCGGCTTTGAGTACTTCCAGCAGAAGTAAAACAGGCAGGCTGCAATAGGGATAAAAAACAACACGCAAATCCACGTGATGAAAAAGAAAAGCCAATCATTCTCAGCAGCAAAAGTCGAAGCCTGCTCGGGGAACCAAGTGAATGAGGCGAATTGATCACCAAGCAGGTTGGGCATGTTGTTCATTAGTGCAAACATTGCGATTTCAAATCAGTGATAAAAATGGTTGATCTGCGAGCGTGATAAGGCTCAATCAGTTCCAAGCTCTTGTGTTGTTTCGTCGGGATCCTTTCCCGCATTTTTCCGCTTGGGCGACGCCTTCCGCCCGATCCAATAAGGAGCAAGACACGCGATCATCAAGCCAACGGTTCCCGCTCCGGCCAGTCGCATGATCCGCCACGCCTGGGGCACATAGCTGTTGCTGTCTGGGTCGTAACTGAAACACCAGAGCAGCACCTGATCCACTGGCGTACCCACCGACCCCTCGCCGGCTTCCACGAGTGCCTTCTTCATGTCATCCGGCGGAAAGTCGACTGTCAACGAATACCGAGTGATGACCCCGGTTGGCGAAACGAACGCCAACATCGCAGGGTGGTAGTACTCGCCACTCTTTGAGTCGTAGGTATAACGAAACCCTAAATTGTCCGCCAAGCGTGTGATGATCGACTGGTCCGCGGTACAGAAAGCCCAGCCCTTGTCCGCGGCGGGCTGCGTTTGCCGCAGCATGTCGATGTACTTCGCCTTGGTCTTCGCTGCCGTGGCTGGCTTTTCCTTCGGATCGATGCTGACGGTCAGGATCTGGAAATCACGACCAATTTTCAGGTCGAGCTTACCTAACGACTTCGTCAGCTGGTCCAGTTGCACACTGCACAACATCGGGCAACCGCTGTAGTTCAGCGTGATAATCGTCGGCTTGTTTCCATCAATGAAATAGCCCGACTCGACACGCTCGCCACGCGAGTCTCGCATCGGCAGGTTTAACTGGATGCTCCCCCCTAGCTTCTGTTCAATCGTGACCTCACGCACTTCGCGAGGGATGCCGTTATTCAGGACAACGTCTGATCCTGACCGCACATCAGCCTGCGCACAGGCTCGCTGACTTCCAGTTGTCCCCATCACTGACAGGATGACTGCAAGCAAGCAAGCAACCAAAGATTGGTTGGCTCTTTCGATCGTGAGCTCAGGTTTCGTCACTGCCGCTCTTTTCGCGTGTTTCGGAATCGGAAATGATGACACTCATAGCACTTTCGATGGGAATAATCAGATTTCCCGTCTCAGCGTTTACACCTTGAGGCTCGGTGATTTCAGCCGTTTGCGACTTCAAAGCGTTATTTTGGCGTGTGTAACGACTGTTTTCTGACGTTCGAGCCTGCTGCACGTCGTCCAAGTAGTAATACAGTACTT
>CAXGRW010000547.1:0-4041 GCA_964012125.1 uncultured Rhodopirellula sp. | reverse complement strand
TGACGGGCGGAATGGTCGACGACGGTGGTGGTGGAATCCTGTTTCGCAGTGCTGATACGTTGACACTTGTGGATACCGTGGTCACTGGCAATCAAGCTTCTAGCGGTGGAGGAATCTACAGTGAATATGAGGGCTCGGTCGTGCTTCAGTCGAGTTCGGTTTCCGGGAATACGGCTGAGTCTGCAAAAGGTGGGGGGATTCATGCTGTCGATGGTGACGTCACTCTGACAGATAGCACCATCTCAGGTAATTATTCTTACGGTGATGGAGCGGGAATTTTCAGTCAGTATGCGGGGAACATCAGCATCACTGACTCGCAGGTTGCAAATAATAAAGTCACTGAAGCCGGGTACCACGGTGGTGGCATCTATGGAGCCAATGGTGACATTACGATCACTGGAAGCACCATCAGTGGAAATGAATCCAAAGGAGACGGTGGCGGTGTCTACAGTTACAAAGGCTCCTTAACAATCTCCAATACGACAATCACTGGCAACAGTGCAGACTACGGAGGAGGTGGCGTCTTTAATTACGAGGGTAATCTGACCATCACTTCCAGCGTATTGACAAACAACAATGCAGATTACGGAAGTGGAGGCGGGATTGGAAACACGGCCGGACGTCTGACAATTTCTGGTACACGGATCACCGACAATCAAGCTGAGGGTGATGGTGGAGGTGTGGCCACTAACAATGGTCTCGTCGATATCTCTGAAAGTTTAATTGCCTCCAACACGGCTACGATTGATGGCGGTGGAATCGTATCAGCGACGGGGGCGATTCTCGTTACCAATTCGACTATATCAGGCAATACTTCAACGGGTCGTGGAGGCGGTATTCAGGCTGATGCTGCGCCTGTGCGTTTGGTGCATGTTACGCTCGCCTTTAACGGCACGGGAGGCGCAGGTGGAGGGATCGGAGTCGTTGACGATTCAACCGGTGAGTCGTTGCTGATTTACAATTCAATCATTGCATCGAATACCGCGACGACGGGGCCTGATATTCATATCCCCAATGATCCAGGGACCGCACTCGATATTCAGTCGAGTTTGATCAGTAACAATACTGACAGCACATTGACCGCATCCACCGGTGATGCCAATGGGAACGTGATTGGTAGTGCTGCAAGTCCTGTCAATCCGAACCTTTCAGCGTTGGCGAATAATGGTGGTGCTACCAATACCCATGATTTGGATTACATCAGTCCAGCAACTGATGCTGCGAATCTTGCCCTCTCCTTGTACTTTGGAGCGGATGGTAACGTTGGCGGTGGAGACGACATTGCATTGACAACGGACCAGCGAAGCGGCTTGTACGGTCGTAACGCGATTGGTCTTGCCGCAGGGCCCGACATGGGGGCACTCGAAAAGCAGGAACGTCCATCCTTGGTTGTTGATACCGCAGCAGACGTTGTGAACGGCGATCTTTCCCCGGGGGATCGCAGTTTCCGGGAAATGTTGGCTTTGGCCAATGGCGACCTAGGTGATGATGAGATTTCGTTTTCTCTAACGTTGCCCGCGACAATCTCCCTCGATCCTGCTTTAGGATCATTGGTAGTCGGAGAAACACTCAGCGTCGCTGGGCCGGGAGCTGATCAATTGACGATTGAGAATGGATCTGGTCAGCCTTTCCGGATATTCGATATTCAAGGCACGACGGCCCAAGCGACTTTTCGTGGCCTTACTTTGAGCGGCGGCGATGCTGGAGTTGAAAATGGGGGAGCGATTCGATCCGAGGCGGCACAGTTGCATTTGTTTGAGATTGAGCTGCTCGGCAATTCAGCAGCCTCTGGGGGTGGCGTTGCAGTTACCACCGGGACTCTCTCGGTCGTAAGTTCTACCATTGCTGGGAATAACGCTTCTGCGAATGGTGGTGGGGTTGCTGCACTCGGCGCAGTATCGTCGTTGGTGGTTTTGAATTCCACTGTTTCAGGAAATACTGCCATTGGCGATGGCGGGGGTGTCTACAGTCAAAATACGCCGGTCGCGCTGTCAAATTCGACAATAGCTTTCAATACCGCGGAAACCGGTGGTGGGGTGGGTTTGCTGGCAGACGACAACGGGGAATCCTTGAGCCTGAAAAATGCAATTGTGGCGGCAAATACCGCAACGAACGCCGCAGATTTTCTGGCTCCCTTGGATGTTGCCAATGACTTGGACGTTGTGTTCACTTTGGTGGGAGACAGTGATGGGACTTCATTAGCTGCATCGTCCTTCATTGGTGACGAACCGACGGCAGATGCGAATGGAAACCTTGTTGGCGGTGGCGCGGGTCCGCTGGTTGATCCCGGCTTGGAGCCGTTGGCTGATCAGGGGGGCACGACCCAGACGCATGCTCTGCTTGTCTCAAGTTTTGCTGTGGATGCAGGTGATCGGACGCTACTGCCACAGGATACCTATGATGTTAACGTCAATAATAACTTCGTTGAGTTCTTGCCCGTTGATCAGCGAAGCGGTCCTGCGGTGCGAGTGGTTAATCTATTCTTAGATATGGGGTCGTTTGAATTGCCGCCTCCTGCGGTGATCGATTGGGCAACACCCGCGCCGATCGTGTACGGGACTTCGTTGACTGGTACTCAGTTAAATGCATCGGCAAACGATGGTGCGCAACCAAGTCCGGGGGCAGTGTTTGGTAACTTCGTTTACAGTCCTGGTTCGGGGACGCAGCTTCAGGCTGGCGAGGGTCAGGTTCTTTCTACGACTTTCACTCCCAATGAGTTGCGAGCGTTTCGTGTGACCGAAGCCACGGTTGCCATTGATGTAGAGAAAGCAGATCCAATCATCGATTGGAGCAATCCTGCGGACATCGTTTATTTGACGCCGCTCACTTCTACACAACTCAGTGCTGTGGAACAGAACGAATTGCCCGGTAGTTTTCTCTATGATCCTGCCGTGGGGTCGGTTCTCAGTGCGGGCGAAGATCAGTCGTTGAGTGTCACCTTTACACCAGCAGATACAGACAATTACAACAACGCAGTTGCTGGTGTTCTGATCGATGTTCTCAAGGCAACGCCCACAATTTCGTGGAGTAATCCGGCCGATATTCCGTATGGAACTACTCTCAGCGGAACCCAACTGAACGCCACGGCAGATGGCGACTTGCCGGGAACTTTTGATTACACACCCGCTGTGGGGGCACTGCTAGATGTGGGTGAAGATCAGACTCTGAATGTTCTTTTTACACCAACAGATGATGCGAATTACAACACTGCTGCTGCTTCCGTTGAAATCGATGTGGTGAAGGCTGATCCCGTGCTTTCTTGGGCTGAACCCAGTGACATTGTTTATGGGACATCCCTCAGTGGCACGCAGTTGAATGCAACCGTTAGCGGCGGAGTATCGGGCGATTTTGTTTACACGCCTGGTGCCGGTGCCATTCTTGCAGCAGGAGCAGGGCAGGTTCTTTCCGTGGAGTTCAATCCCACCGGCGCAGATGCAGCACGCTACAACCAGGCTTTGAAGAATACTAACATCACTGTGTTGAAGGCAGATCCTTCGATCACTTGGGGTGATCCGGATGCGATTCCGCACGGGACTTTGCTTAGTGGGACGCAGTTGAATGCCACTGCAGATGTTGCAGGAGCTTTTTCCTATTCTCCTGGCGTTGGCGCCCAGTTGAACGTCGGTAACGGCCAGACTCTGAGCGTTACGTTCACGCCGGATGATGACAACTACAACACGGTTGGGGATTCGGTCGCGATTGATGTTCTTCCCAATCAGGCACCCTCGTTTACTGCGGCTGATCCACCCGCAATATCGGAGGATGCAGGGGCTCAGACGGTGACTGGATTTATCAGTATTTTTAATGCAGGAACAGGTGAATCATCGCTGCAGGCAGTGTTGGCTTATCAGGTGTCGAGTATCGCTTATCCAGGAATGTTTGTCTCTCTGCCGAGCGTGACAAATGCGGGTGTGCTGTCCTATGAGATTGCGGCGAATGTGTTCGGTGAGGCAACCTTTGAGCTCGCAGTGCTAGACAATGGTGGCACTGATGGTGGCGGTGTTGATATTTCGACCGTTCAAACCTTCACCATCACGGTAA
>CAXGRW010000546.1:0-4057 GCA_964012125.1 uncultured Rhodopirellula sp. | reverse complement strand
TCCTTTGGCTGCCGATGAAGTAGCAGCGCTGCAGGCGAGGGAGAGGCTGTCCCAGCGTGGTGTCGAGGGCGTCAGTTCCGAGGATGTTCAAGACGTCACTTCGCGCGAGCCGTTGATCTACGTTTCCCACAACAAAACGCATAGTTTGGTCATTGTCAGGACCAGTGATGAAGAAGCGATGAAGTCAATCGAACGACTTGTCATTGATCTTGATCGGCCAACTCCTGAAGTTCTGCTGGAAATGAAAATCCTTAAGGTACGACTCGTTGATGATTTCAAATCAATTTTGGACGTTCAGTACACCGCCGGCCCGCAAGGTCCTACAGCTGTAGATCAAGCCGCCCGCAATCCATTCATCAACAGTCCAGGTAACGCGGTGGAAAACGTTTTGGGGCTGGTGAACTCACCCGACATCGGTGGTGCTTCCTCGTTTGTTTATCAATATCTCAGTGATAATCTACGAGCGCGGTTAGAGTTGTTGCAGCAACAAAGTTGCGTGACTTCAATTGCGTCTCCAGTATTGCTTTCCAGTAATAATCGGCCCGCTCGTATCTTTGTTGGTGAGGAGCGGGTCATGGTTACCGGTGTCGACACCACTACGTTCACTCCTAGCGTTGGGGGGGCCACCAGTAACGTCACACCGCAAACAGAGGTGGTCAACGTGGGAACCACCTTAGTCGTTCTGCCGAAGATCAATGCCGACCGCAGCGTGACCTTATCCATCTTCGAGGATCAATCCGAGATCGACCCCAAAAGTCAGGATTTACCTGTGTCGGATGGGAATGGCGGAATCACCGAGTTCAAGATCGACTCGATCAAGACATCGAATATGGAGGCGACCGTTGTTGCACAGGACGGGCTGACGATCGCTGTTGGTGGTTTGATATCCGATGAGAGCACGTTGGTCGAACGACGCGTTCCTGGATTGCATCGTCTACCCTGGGTTGGCAATCTGTTCCGTCAATATACGGACGAAAATGAGAAGCGGGAATTGATTCTGTTGATTACACCTCATGTGATCACCACACCGATGGAAGGGTTGTACAAGTCGCAAGCACGAATGCAAGCACTTTCTGATCATCCAGTCATTGGCAGTCATGTGGCCTGCCCCGACGGGGCAATGAACTACAATGGGACCCTTTCAGGGGTGGCACCCAGCGTGCACGAGTGGGACGAGACCAAGGTACCCCAGTGGCGCTCTGAAGAAATGGTTGAGGTCGTCGAGGAGATTCCCAGTCCGTAACGGAGTTGGCGAATTCACAGGTTCGCGTTTTTGCCGGTCACATCATCCGGCAACGGTTTGAATGATTTGAATCAGGCGAGTGTTGCTTTCGTCCGAAGGTAAACCCCGCGTGGATCCAGGTCATTATCAACTTACGGGATTTTGCAGGCTGGAATTCCGGGAATTAATCATCCAACGCTTCAAGCAATCAAGGTATCAAAATAATGAAAACTACATTCACAGCTACTGGCTCGCTAGTGTTCATGCTGGTTCTGCTGCAAGCCGCATGGTGCGCAGGGCAGGATACTAGCATTGAAAATCAGCCAGCTTCAGAAAACACTGGGCAATCCTCCGAGGGCGGAACGAAGGAGCCTGTGGTATTGACCTACGGGATGGCGCGAGAACTGGTAATCGAAGAGTTGGGTAATCCTGCTTTTGAAAGTATTATTCGTTCGTTGCAGCGAGCCAGACTGGTCTATTCAGACAGCACTCGTCTGGTTTTTGATAGAGAATCTCTGGTGCTGGTGAAAACTGTCATCCCCGCGAAAATGGATGGCGAAGATTTTGCAACTGCGGAAGCTGTTGGCAAGGACTTGAGAATCGATGCCCGCTTGTTGGCCGCCCAACCGCAGTTGCCGCATCCTGCGGAAGAGCATCGGCGGATCAGGGATCAGGCGTTTTTCTTTGCCCCCGGCGTACCAGCCACCATGAGCGATGGCATCCCATTCTCGCCTGTGAGTGGTTGCTTGTTGGGTCCTGCTGCGTGTCGTCTTCCCGCATGTCAACAGAATGTCTCCCAGCGTGCGCGGGGCGCGGACCTGTTCGGTCATCTGCTGTTCCGCATCAAGCGGGATGTTTGTCACGTTTGCCCAGAGTGATGCCAGGCAAAAGGCAGCGTGTGGTTCAAAGTAACGCGGTCCGCCGACTACCGAGTCGGCGGATTAGCTGTTCCAAAAAGCGACGGCTATTTCGTGAGGACCAAACGTCCGCCTCGAGTCAACGTTAGCCGGTAATATTGGTCGCCCATTCGGATGTAGACCATTTTTTCACTACCTGCGAGATCCTTAAAGTTCAGAACTTTGGCGTTCCCGATCATTTCTGGACCTGCTGTCTCGGCAGGGGCAATTTGATCGACGGGTTGCTTCGGTTCCTGAGGCGATTCCTGTTCAGAAGGCATTTCAATATCCTCCGCCAGTCACTAAGGGTGATTTTCTGCGAACTTGCCCCTCTTCGCGTCGCTGCGCGGACAAGGCGATTTGCCTAGTGAGTCGTGGTGCAGTGTGTAATTTGGTGATGCGGTGGCAAAGGGGAGCCGTTTCGGGATTTCGCAAGCCAGCGGGATCAGCGACGACTCGAGACCTGCAGGACGCAAGGGAATCACCATGAGTGGTTCTCTCTGATTCCTGATGGTGAGTTGCGGTAACTTTGGTTTTCAACATGGATGGACCAGCATGCGTGGAAAGCATTGGGAAGAGGCCATGGCGGACTCGTGAATTTGCTGGCTGTTGGGTGTGATGTTGGGCCATACTGGCCGCAGGCTGTCAAACCGTTTGCTTGCTTGCTAGGATCGCTCTATTGCGAATCGTTCTCAATAACATCGTGTGGTTACTGAAGGGACGCAAGGGTGTTTCGGGGCGAAAATTGTCGTTTCTGCATATTTGTTCAGTGAACTCCCCTCGGGGTGGCGGCATCCGCTGAGCGGAGTGAACGCGATTGTGGCTTCTGTTGAGTGAAAAGCCGAGTTCCCAGATCCGGCTGATTTCCTCCGATTTCTTCTTTCAGTTTCCTGCTTCACAGGGATTGACGCGCCGAGATTAAGCAGTAACATCCTAGTTGAGAATGGTTCTCAATAAAGAAAGCCAGCTAATGGCTCGCTCTCCTGTTTCGGGGAGCGTGTCCAGTTCCGCCCGCTCTCAACGTCATGCCGATCGTTTCGCTTGCTGCGAGGGGATTCGAGCTAGTTTGACGCTCTGCACCAGTTTTCTGGGGCTTGGCGTGTACGAAAAGGAGCTGAAGAAGATGGTTTTTTCAAAGGTCACCGTTGATGGTGACGGTAACAATCATTGCCACAGAGTGGTCGCGGATATCGACGCGGACCAATTTTCCCCAGATTGGAGTTCCACTCTTGGGCACAACTTGGGGCAGCAGCCATGCCAAGTTGCGTCGTTGGAGTTTGAAATTGAGCAGCGATATCGAGGGCAAATCGCGGATGCTTTCGACAAGATCGCATCAGGAAACATCGATTCCGCCAGGCAAAGCCTGTTGGCGTTGATGCTTGATCCCTCCTTGCCGGCTGCCGTCATTTTGGAGTTGGCCGCGGCGTTGAGCAAGGTTGACCTTGCTCGTTTCTCACTGACTCTGTGCGAACGTTTCAGCGAATCACATCAAGACGCCGCGGAGCTCGCGCACGATCTGGCGATCTATTCTGTGATGTGTCGTAAGCCGCCGTATTTCAGTGAAATGAATTTGTTGAAAGCCTGTGAACTCGAACCAGACAACGCCCGTTATCGGCTCGCATTGATCACGTGGTTGTTGGCTAATCAACGAATCTCGGAAGCTGTCATGTACTCGGCTGTGCCACAGCAGCTTGACTGGAGCATGGAGGTATGTGGCTGCTGTCTTGCTTGGGCAGCGGACAGGTTCAAACAGTCTGGAAATATCGCCTTGGCCAAATCGTGGAACAGTGGCAATCCTCAGTGCACTGATATCTCAGACTGTGCATGTTGCAAAAACTTCCGAGGCTTTGGTGACACGGGGAGGGCACGGTGATGAGTACGCTCTTGTTATTCGTTTTTCATATCGGATTTGTCGTCGGTGCTCTGCTGCTCTCGCTAA
>CAXGRW010000545.1:0-4064 GCA_964012125.1 uncultured Rhodopirellula sp. | reverse complement strand
GCGGTGATTGGGCACCAAGCTGACAAAAGCAAACTGTTCCAAGTCCTGATTCACGAGGATGAAACGTTACGGATGCCATCGGACAGTGATCCGCTTCCAGACACTTCCATCGATCTCATCAAGGCTTGGATCCAACAAGGTGCTACCTTTGACGGAGTCTCACAAGATCAGCCACTCAGTGCGCTGTTGCCCACACGAAAACACCCCCCGCCCCCACTTAAATACCCAGCCGTCATTCCACTGTCAGCGTTGGCGTTTCACCCCTCAGAAAGCCAGTTGTTGGTCGGTGGTTATCATGAAATCACTGTTTGGAATTTCAAGGGTGACCTTGTCAGCAGAATCGGCAATCAAGGTGAACGAACCTATTCAATCGATCCTCACCCCACACTCCCACGCGTGCTAACAGCCAGTGGAACCCCGGGTGTCTTTGGAGAGGTACGAATTTTTGATTTGTCCACAGGCACACTCGTTTCTGTACTGGCTACCGCTGATGAAGTGATCTTGGATGCCCGTTACAGTCCTGATGGCAAAACCATTGCAGTGGCAATGCCTGATGGATCAACCCGTTTGATCGATTCCGAAACTGGTACTGAAACACTGGATCTATTAGGACACTCGGACCAGGTATTTTCGGTATCGTGGCACCCCGATGGGAAACGACTGGCAACAGCGAGTCGTGATCACACAGCCAAAATTTTTGATTGCCAAACTGGTGCGTCGGTGGCAACGTTCACCGCACACACTAAACCGGTCAACGACGTAGCATTCGTGAATGATGACCAAGCCATTAGCGTAAGCGATGACGGAACAGCGCAGCTGTGGAATGTGCGTGACGGAAAGCGCATTCGGGAAATCACAAAGAACAAAACCCCTATTTTGACGCTGTCGATAGCCCCCGAGAAATTTTCTGTTTCTGGGGCATTGGACACACAATGGTTTAAACGTGATGGAAACCAGCCGATTGAGCGGTTTAATGATTCAAACGCGTGGACTACGATCACAGCATTTGATTCCTCTGGCGAAACGTTTGCTTCAGGCACCCAATCAGGTGAAATCGTTGTCCGTAAACACGAATCCGAACCATTACGGTTTGACGCGATCCCTGGTCGCTAAAAAGAATGCGGCAGAGGCACGAATAGAAAAACACTTTGCTTTACGCTCTTGAGTGAACCAGTGATGCACCCTGAATAGGTGGATCGAGACGGAACTTGAGAATCGAGCGTCCACTTGCATCCAATCAGCAGACGCCTTCCATTCCTCAAACCTGCGATGAGCAGGAAAACGCATGACAAGCAAAACCACCAGCGTGCCCAAAGTCACCGATTGCCTGAATGATGCTGGTGCGTCTGATCACAGTGACGACGTCTCGCGTCGCCGTTTCATGGAGAGCTTGAGCAAAAAAGTCGGAATCGGAATGTTTGCAGGTGGTTGTATGCTGGGCACGGCAGACTCAACCTCGGGGCAGGAAATCGCCAGCAGCATGCCACACAACGACTATGCCGAACATGATGCGATCAGCCTCGCAACGCTGGTGCGCACAGGACAGGTTAGTGCCGAGGAATTGTTGGATGCAGCGATTCAGCGTTTGGAAATGGTTGATCCACAAATCAATGCAATTGCCGGGCGGATGTATCACGAGGCCCGCACTGCCATCCGTCAAGGTCTACCAAGCGGTCCATTCACTGGCGTTCCTCTACCCGTGAAAGACATCAGTTTTCCCATGAGAGGTGTACCCTCGGAATACGGATCCAAGTTATTCGCAGATCGCAAATCGAAACGAGACAGCACTGCTATTGAGCGTCTGCGGCGAGCGGGGCTCATTCCCTTTGCCCGCACTCGAGTTCCAGAATTGGGTATCTTGCCCACAACAGAATCAACTTACGGCGGCATCACTCGAAACCCATTTGCACTCCAACACACAGCAGGTGGATCATCAGGGGGTAGTGCGGCTGCCGTTGCTGCTGAAATCACCCCGATCGCGACGGCAAGTGACGGTGGTGGTTCCATTCGCATTCCAGCCGCATGCTGCGGACTATTCGGTTTAAAACCTACACGTGCTCGAGTGCCGGCAGGCCCAGATGGGTTCGAAGCATGGGGCGGCTTGGCGGTATTGCATGCAGTCACCCGCTCGGTTCGCGATAGCGCGGCCTTGTTGGATGTCATGTCAGGTACAGCAGCGGGCGATCCCTACACTGCCCCACATCAGGATGGAACTTTTCTGCACCAAACGACACGCGCACCGGGCAAACTCCGCATCGCGATGGTCAAAACAATGCATCCGACCACAAATGTCGATCCAGAATGTCTGCGGGCCTTACAAGAATCGGCCACCTTGTGTCAGTCACTGGGACACAAAGTCGAAGAGACAACGGATGAGTTCAACCGTCAATTTTCATTTGAGGAATTACGTCAGGCGCATGGGCTAACCGTTCTTGTAGCGGTTCGCCGCCGTGTTCTCTCACGTCTAAGGGAAATCGGTCGCGAGCTTCGGAATGACGACCTTGAACCCGTAACGCGTTTCTATCATGACTATGCCGAACAGTACACGGCAGTCGAACTCGAAGACGCACGCAATGCATTTTTCCGAGCCGCTCGGCAAATGTCAGAGTTTCAGTCACGCTACGATGTGATCATGACACCAACTTTGGCAACACCGCCGGTCAAACATGGAGAGATTTGCCTGACGGGTACCGCTCAACAGCTACTCGACGGTCTGCTGGACTTCATACCGTGTACACAAATGGCGAATTGGACAGGCCAACCGGCGATGTCCGTCCCACTCAATCAGAACCGGTCCGGTCTGCCCCTCGGAACTCACTTCATGGGAAAATTTGGGGACGAGGCCACCCTATTCCGACTTGCGGGGCAACTCGAAAGAGCCAGTCCTTGGGACGCTCGGCGTCCCAAACTCGATGTAACCAAAGCTGATTGATCAATCTGGGTGTAGGTTCAATTCATCAGGCGTGAATCGTTGCAACTGTTCATTCTTCGCATTTACAAAACTTGATCCAACCCACTTTTCAAAATTGCAAAGTTTTGACGCAACGATCAGTCAAGAAAGTTTACTTTGCCGGTATTCATATCGTCGCTGCACCCATGATCACGATATCACCGTTCTCTTCCATCATTTCCAGGATGGGGCTGTTTTTTCTAATGTACGAAATGGTCACCAGAACATTCTGATCAATCACTGTCGAAAGGAAGTTCGGATCATCACTTGTTTTTTGACCCGGAAAATCTTCCCAGCTGACCACTGCTGGCTCGATTCGAGTGAGCATCTTGGTGACATTGCCTAGTTCAACACGGTCAGCCAGTTGGGTTGCAGGATTCGTACCGACCGGGGTGGGATGGTTCAGGTGGTGACAATCAAAACGACGAAGCAGCCTAGGGGATTCACCTTCAACACGCTCTTCCCTGATGGTCGATTCCATCCTGTGTGCGGATAACTGTATAGCGTCATGTTCATGTCGCCACGTTAATGTGTGATCCAAACGTTATCGACCCATCACCGAATCAGCTTTATGGGTGGCTCACCCGCTCTCATCGCGATCATATTGAAGGAAGAGGCATGTCAGCGTTTAGCAATTTCTGCATTAATCACCCACACCGACACACCTTGCAGCGTTGGGGTATCCTGATCGTTTTGCTCGCGGTGGCAGGGCAGTCCAACACAATCCAGGCTCAATCGGACCAAGATGGCGGAGCATGGTTTTCGGTGAACACTCAGGGTGTTCTTGGCAATCGTTGCGAACACAAGCCTGGATTGCGTTGGTGGTTTGATGGGCACCTTCGCTATCGGGATGATTCTGGTGGCTACAACCAAAGCATCATCCGCCCGGCACTGGGATACGCGATCAATTCCAACACCGCATTGTGGTGGGGATATGCATGGATCAACGAGTTACCAGCAAGCGGCGCACCCTCATTCAATGAAAACAGAATGTGGGAACAACTGACGTGGTCGGGCACCTGCAGCGCCGCGAGTATCCTGAGCCGCACGAGGCTGGAACAGCGATTTGTCGAAACGGGTGAGGATACTGGCTGGCGATTCCGCCAGTTGCTCA
>CAXGRW010000544.1:0-4069 GCA_964012125.1 uncultured Rhodopirellula sp. | reverse complement strand
TGTTGGACCGTAACAGTCGGCAGCAACCAAGGCATGCCCCATTCACATCCGGCTTGAATGCGAATCCAGCCCTGTGACTATCTTTTGCCCAACGCACCTCTCCGAAATGCGACACTGGTGCGTGAACCTGCACCACCGTGATTCGTTCATCACCCCCTGGTTCTGCGTCGGGTGGACATCGCCCCACTGATGTTCTACCAAGCGTGAAGCAACAGCAACCCGGTCGAGTCCATCCATACAAACGTGACTCACAAAAGCTGGGTCGTTCGTTGTAGGTGAATGCATGCGAGATGCAGCCATTTCGTGTAAAACGTTCCTGCCCACCAGCACTAAAGCCTCTGCGGCAGAAACATCTCACCAGCTCCAAAACGGAAGTTTTCGCGACAAACTCGATGAAACACACTGACGAAAATCGTATACGCGCCACCTACCTTCAAGATGGCTACGCTCAGCTCAACGCATTTCTTGACGCGTCCTCGATCAAAGAACTCGATCGAAACCTGGACCGTTTTATCAAGACGACAGTTGCGAAGATGCCAGCCGAGCAGGTGTTTTACGAAAATAAAAACGATCACGTTTCCCTTAAGCAAATCCAGCACCTCGAATTGCATGACAAATGGTTTCATACCTTATTTACGGACAGCCCCTTCCGCCGACTTGCAGAAACCCTGCTTGGCGGTGAATGCGTTCCCATGAATCTGCAGTACTTCAATAAGTCTCCCGGGGCCAACAAGCCTACGCCACCTCACCAAGACGGTTACTACTTCATGATCACACCGTGCGAGGCAGTTACCATGTGGCTAGCGTTAGACGAGGTCGATAATGAGAATGGATGCATTCGCTATTTGCCTGGCTCGCACCGCAATGGCCTGCTACCACATACGCGAACAACCACACTTGGCTTCAGTCAGGGAATCGGGAATTACTTTCAACAACACGACCCCAGCAGTGAAACCACGATCCATGCGTCACCGGGCGACCTGCTGGCCCATCATGCCTTGACCGTCCATCGCGCTGACGCCAACACTTCTAAAACACGTCAGCGTCGAGCGGTTGGATTCATTTACTATTCAGCCAAAGCAAACCAGGACGTCGTTGCCCACAAAGCCTACCAAGAGCAACTGAAGCGGGAGATGACAAACTCGGATAGAATCTAGCATGCTGTTTAAACGACTTTAAAAATACAAAATCAAGAGTTAAAGAGTCCAAACACTTTCAAGCCTTCCCACCACCATTCTCCAACCAGTGCTCACCTCGATGTCAAAATTCTACTTAATTGCAGCCATGCTGCTGATAGCAACGCCTGCCCGCGCAAAACAACCCGTCGTCGAGGGCACACTCGACTCGCACTTGGGCAAACCGATAATGGAAATGAACCAGGTATTTGCAGGGCAACGTTTCCCGAATGTCGTGGTCACCTTGAACGGCACCGTACTGACCACATGGGGCAACAAAAATGTACAGGCACGCCGCAGTGAAGATGGTGGCAAGACATGGCAAGCTCCGATCACGATTGCAGATCCAGGGTTTCAAGGGGGTGGCACGACCGTGGATGAAGGCACCGGAGACGTTCTGACCTTCGTGGAAGAGCACCATCCGCCTGCGAAGATTGCTCTTTTCCGAAGTACGGACGACGGTAAGACATGGCAGAAAGAACAGGCACAGATTGCACCTGACAAAGCGGGCAACTTGCCGTCGATGCATATGAATGAACATGGAATTACGCTGCGACACGGAAAACACAAAGGACGACTGATTCGCCCCACACGTTGGTACGCAGGAAAAAACGATCGAGCACTCTGGCCCGAACACTACACAAATGCAATCTACAGCGATGACGGTGGAAAGACTTGGCAAACCAGCGAACCGTTTCCAGAAAATGGAACTGGCGAAGCAACTCTTGCTGAACTCTCGGATGGCCGAATCTACTACAACTCGCGAGTCCATTGGCAAGACCGCCCCAACAATACTCGTCGCCGCGCGGCCATCAGTGACGATGGTGGCCAAACATGGAAAAACTGGACGCTTGTTGAAACGCTCCCCGACGGACACCAACACCGATCTTATGGCTGCATGGGTGGCCTTGCCCGCTTACCGGTAGCCGACCGTGACATTCTGATTTTCAGTAACATTGACACCGAACAACCCAAGCGAGAGCGTGCCACAGTTTGGGCCAGTTTTGACGGTGGAAAAACATGGCCAGTCAAACGATTAGTTTACGACGGCCCCAGCGCTTACTCGTCCTTGGCAGCTGGACGCCCAGGAACTCCAAGCGAAGGACTCATCTTCCTGCATTTCGAGGGTGGCCCTAAAGGTGGCTCACAAGTAGCACGATTTAATCTGGCTTGGCTTCTAGAGGGTGAGTTGACTGGTGATGGTGAAATTCCGGGTGACCTTGAATGACCATCAAGGATCCAACTTTGCAGCGGCAACTCCGAGTCCAAATTTTCCTCATTGGGATGATAGTCATTGCATGGAACTCGGAGGCGTTCCCATGCCGAGCGGCCCCACCCGAAAACGGTCCCGAGTCGCTCGCTGACAACGCCGCGCAGACCATTCCAAATGTGTTGTTTCTCGCGGTTGACGACATGAAAGACTGGGTCGGCTGCCTCGGAGGTTATGAGGGGCAGGTGCTAACGCCCAACATCGATCGGCTTGCTAAACGCGGAACACTATTTCGTAACGCGCACTGCCCCTCGCCAAAATGCGCACCATCGAGATCCGCCATCTTGACCGGTTTACGACCATCAACCACCGGTCTGTACGACAATGGCCATTGGTTACTGCCCAATTACCCGGACGTCGTCACCTTACCAGGATATTTCCGCAGTGCCGGATACGAAGTTGCAGGAGCGGGCAAGATTTTCCATCACACTGCGGGGAATCATCCGCCCAACCAGTGGGACGATTTTCAACCAATGCGCTTTCGCAATGACCCATGGTTTCGAGGGTCGGAAAAGAATTACCCATGGTCAAAATCGAGCCCCAACCCACCTGGCTTCCCGTTCAGCCAGGTGACGGGACTGGGACATGAAAACGACTGGGGATCTCTCGATATTGCAGCAAACGAATATGATGATGCTCGCTCGGCGCGATATGCGACCGACTTCTTGCAAGCCAAGCATGACCAGCCATTCTTCCTCGCTTGTGGCCTCTTCCGCCCGCATTTGCCATGGTACGTGCCTGCAGAATACTTCGATCTTTATCCAATCAATGAAATTCAACTGCCACCAACACGTGACGATGATTTGGAGGACCTACCGGTGGCGGCTCTGAAGCTTGCAAGAGATCGCCGCAGTGATTGGAAAGCGATCAAGAGTCAGCAAAAGTGGAAACACGCGATCCAAGCTTATCTGGCCAGCATCAGCTATGCCGACAAACAATTGGGACGCGTGCTCTCTGCACTTGATTCCAGCCCTTACGCCGCGAATACGATCGTGGTGCTGTGGTCGGATCATGGATGGCACCTCGGCTCGAAGGGCCACTGGCACAAATCAACTCTCTGGGAAGAGGCAACGCGTGTGCCTTTGATCATTCAAGCACCGGGGCTCAAACCAAATGTCTGCGATGCTCCGGTCAGCTTGATCAGCATTTTCCCAACCCTATTGGATTTGTGTGGGCAACCGATCCCCGAGCAACTGGAAGGTCCAACTCTGGTTCCACTTTTAAGGGATCCCAAAACCTCATGGACGGAACCCGCCGTCATTGAGTTTCGGCGCGGCAATGCGGCCGTACGCGATGCCCGTTATCGTTTCATTCGCTATTCAGATGGCGGTGAGGAACTTTACGATCATGCGGCCGACCCTGCCGAATGGCACAATTTGGCCGATAGCCCTGAATCGCAATCGATCAAGAATCGATTATCAAAATGGCTTCCAACAAAATGGGCCGATCCAGCAGCAACAAAATCTCAGTTCGATTTTGATCCTAAACACTTTCAGTGGACCAACCGAACCACCGGGACAGTCACATCCGGCACCGACACACCAGACACCGACACACCAAACCCCAATCCCAATCCCTGAATGATCGGTTCAGGCAATCAACGGGTTCGTAAGCCTGAAACCCG
>CAXGRW010000543.1:0-4070 GCA_964012125.1 uncultured Rhodopirellula sp. | reverse complement strand
TCGGCTGATTCGCGATGGAATTTCAGGCACCAATATGCTGCCTGCAGAAAAACTTCTTGAAACAGAGAATTTTCGCCGCAAGCAGGACAATGAGCCGGCCCTGACAATTAGCAAGGTCACCGAAGAGGACATCCAAGCCCTCGTCGATTACGTCATGTATCTGTCGCTCAGAGGTGAACACGAACGACAGCAAGTCGACATGGGAATTTTAGAGCAAATTCTTGAGGATGGTGAAAGACTCATCAATTCAGATTTTGGTGCTCGCGTTGTTAACGACAAAAACTTCAAGGCAACGCTTGAGGAAAACGCCGACAAGGAGAACGAGGATTTGACCGACGAAGTGCAGTCCAACTTGGAGCTGTACGAGCGATACCAGGAAGACTGGGAATATGCAGAAGAGTACGCAGCAGAAATCGCAGAAGCATGGCTTGAGGGATCGGATGCGGTCCTGAAAGTTCCAGATCCGCCAGCGAACTTCCCGTTGGCAGAAAGTGGAGCTGACGTTGTGAGCCTGAGAAGCGGTGCTCAAGCTGAGGAATTCGCGGCTTCCATTAAGCGGGGGCAAGAGCTGTTTGTGGGAAAAATCGCATCCTGTAGCAAATGCCACGGAGAAAAAGGGTTGGGCAATGGGCAAACCACAGACTACGACGACTGGACAAAAGACTGGACAACCCGTGTCGATTTGAAACCAGAAAACCGTGAAGAATTGATTCCCTTGATGGCTCGTGGAGCTCTACCGCCTGTAAACATCATTCCGCGAAATTTTGCTGAAGGCGTGTTTCGCGGTGGGTCAACCTCCAAAGACCTGTACCGTCGAATTACTCAGGGGATCGACGGGACGCCCATGCCGGCAGCGACCTTCGTTGAAGGCCAATTTGATCCCGACGATGTGTGGCATCTGATCAACTTCATCAGGTCACTCCAAACACCAGATTCATCATCAGAGTCCCCTAAAACGGGTGCCCCAGCCCAGGTTTCTTCCGAGGCATCGTGAGCACTCGATCAAGCTGCTCAAATCGAGGTCACTACGAAGTTTCCTCCTGATTCGGTACCCTAGCCATCGCGGCACGTGTCACTTCGCTGAATTCGCCGCCACCGATCGCTTGGAACCTCGGGTAGGCAGGGTAGGGCGTTCGTAATCATTTGCCGCCAACAGTGGGCGAACCAGGAGCGATTGAGATGAGCGAAACAAACGAGAAACGGGAATCAAAGAACTTCATTGAGCAAGCGATTGACGCGGATCTTGCGGCTGGTCGCTTTGCGAATGTTCAGACCCGGTTTCCTCCCGAGCCCAATGGATACCTTCATATCGGGCACGCGAAAAGCATTTGCCTCAACTTCGGGCTCGCTGAAAAACATTCCGGTACCTGCAATCTACGATTCGACGACACCAACCCTGCCAAAGAGGAAACTGAATACGTCGAATCAATCATGGAGGATATTCGCTGGCTGGGCTTCGAGTGGGACAGTTTGCACTTTGCCAGTGACTACTTCGAACAACTTTATGGCTGGGCAGAAAAACTAATTGAGTCAGGTGACGCCTACGTTTGCGACCTTTCAAGCGAAGAAACCCGTGAGTACCGGGGCAGCTTGACCGCTCCCGGAAAAAACAGCCCCCACCGCGACAGAAGCCCTACTGAAAATCTCGACCTGTTTCGTCGCATGCGTGCCGGGGAATTCGAAGACGGCAGCAAATCATTGCGTGCCAAGATTGACATGGCGTCGCCCAATATCAATCTGCGAGACCCCGTGATGTATCGCATTCTACGGGCAACGCACCACCGCACCGGTGATGACTGGTGTATCTATCCAACCTACGACTGGACACACGGACAGAGCGATTCGATTGAAGGCATAACGTTCTCGATCTGCACACTTGAGTTTGAGAATCACCGTCCCCTTTATGACTGGTTCTGCGAAAAACTTGGCATCCACCATCCGCGACAGATTGAATTTGCGAAGCTGAAACTCAGCACTCTGATGATCGGTAAGCGTTTCATGCTGAAACTGGTAAAAGAGGACTACGTTGATGGCTGGGATGACCCACGCATGCCCACGCTCTCGGGTTATCGCCGCCGTGGCTACACTCCCGAATCAATTCGCAATTTCTGCTCCGACGTGGGTGTCGCAAAGTTCAACAGCACGATCGATATCATCCGGCTTGAAAGCTCTGTGCGTGAACACCTCAATCGTGTGGCACCACGACGAATGGCTGTGCTTGACCCAGTCAAGCTGACCATCACAAATTGGCCCGAGGGTCACGTTGAAACCAATGAAGCAGTCAACAATCCCGGCGAACCCACCGAGGGGAAGCGGGAGATCCCCATGTCAGGCAATCTACTCATTGAACGCGAAGATTTCCGTGAAGAGGCACCACGGAAATTCTTTCGCCTGAAAAAGGGTGGGGCAGTTCGATTGCGTGCCGGCTTCATTGTCGACTGCCACGATGTTGTGAAAGATGATGACGGAAACGTCATCGAAATTCTTTGTACTTATGACCCTGAAACCAAAAGCGGTGCCGACACCTCTGGCCGCAAGGTGAAAGGCACAATCCATTGGGTCAGCGCGGACCACGCGGAAGAATTTGAGGTGCGGCTATATGACCGCCTCTTTACGTGCGAGAACCCCGCAGCCCCTGAAGAAGGAAAAACATTCCTCGACTATCTGAATAGCGAATCACTTAAAGTGATCACCGGATATGGCGAGCCTTCCCTGCGGGAGCATGCTGTCGGTGATCGAGTTCAGTTTGAAAGATTGGGCTACTTTGTCGTGGACAAGGACAGTGAACCAGACGGTAAGCAGGTTTTCAATCGTGTCGTCACTCTGCGTGACACATGGGGAAAGATGGAAGCCAAAGGTAAAGCCAACTGACGTAGCGGAAACCAGACTCTACAACCGTCGCCAAGCTGCCAGCCTGAACCAACCGCGTTCTCCGAATCATCTGGTTGCAGGGGGAACCTCGAATCCGCAAGTCACAAAGAGTCTTTTGGCGTCCGTGTCAGTCTCTCCTAGCTGAGTGATGCGTTTCTGGTTGATCATTTGCAAGACGTTTCGAGCGGCAGATTCGTCCAGCATCCCGTTTGCCCGTCCATAGGCAACTTGGATCCCTCGCCATCCAAGTGCCTCCAGCGGTCGCTGCAACCGCTCTAACAACTCGATCAGCACGCTGATTTTCCTCACATCACGCTGCGGATTGCTGGCCATCTCATTCCCAAGACTCACTGTCTGCTCAATCAAGCCAGCCCTTTCGATAGCCACCTTGGCTTGCTCGGATTTTCCAATCTGAGTCAATGCATCGCCTAACATTTTGTAGGCTCGAAAATCGGTCTGATCGCGAACCACAGCACGCGCCAAACTTTCCGCGGCTGTCGAAAAATCTGCCTGCTGTAACTGGTATGCCCCAATCGCAAACCAATAGTCCGAATATTGCTTGATCCCTTCAGGAGCACTATTGATCCAATCAGGTAGTCGCTCAAATTGCTCCAAGAGTGCCAACAATCGACCCTGCAACGCATACTCTGCTGCTCCGAGAACTACAGAGGAGTCATTCACAGCCTGCTGTAACATTTCACCAGCCGCAGCAAGTTCCCCCATGCTAATTGCGTGTCTTGCCGTGCCCTCCAGACCAATCGGCTCAAAGGCGTCGGTCGCTGCGTCACCGGGGAGAGGACAAGACAGCGACAGCAGTGATCGCAGATCCATCTCTTCCACGTTACCCACGCGACACAGACGCCTCAACATCGCGTTCGCCTCAACTCGGCGTCCTTGACGCATCAATAAACGGGATAGCAAACGATCGATCAGACTGGTCTCATCGACCAAACTATTCAAGATTCGATAGCGTTCCTCAGCTGCTTGCCAATCGCCTTGAAAGACCAGCCATTCGGCAGTCTGGCCAAGAACCGCCAGCTGCGTGTCAGGAAATTCAAGTGCCAAATCGTCAAGCATTTTTACTGCCTGGCGAAATCGCCGTTTCTCTGCCAGCACACGAGCCATCAGGAAAATCGTTTGCGGATTTTTACCATCAACTCGCCTCAACTCCCTCGCCAGTTCAAATGTAGTTTCCAGAT
>CAXGRW010000542.1:0-4074 GCA_964012125.1 uncultured Rhodopirellula sp. | reverse complement strand
GCTGACTGCGTAAACTCCGGCTCGCCGCCATCCTTGACCGTCCAACTGAGTTTGACATCAGTGCTTTCGCCGGGGCCCAGCGACTCACGCTCCAAATCTCCGAGCGTGCACTTACAGGTGGTCGCTCCCAGTCGCAAAAGAAGATTATCAGTTCCCGCGTTCTCGATTCGGAAAATGTACTCTCCCTCATCCCCAGGCTTCATCATGCCGAAGTCGTGCACCTGTTCGGTTAGCATCTTCACTTTGGCGCTGGAGTCCCCCTTATCAACGGGCAGGGTGGAAACCAAATCACTCGCCTGAAAATCGCTGTCGGTCGAGAATGGCCCGAAGTACCCGACGACCTGCGCATAGGTGACGTAATTGATGGCCCATCCAGCAGTCGTCCCGAGCACGGCTACAAAAACGATACCCAGTAGAAATTTTGTCATGGAACAACTGTGATGCAAAAAGACGGTTTTGAGGTAGACCTATGTCGCTGTTACGCTACCGCGATCGGATCGGTTCGGCAATTAGTGGTGGCAATTACTTTGGTTGGGACAATGACTTCGGCTGGGACAATGAATTCGGCTCGGACAATGGGTCCGCAGCCACTTGATTGAGCACTTGGTTGAGCAATTGATCGGCAGGGCGACGGATGGGGCCCGCTTGGGCAGGCTGGCCGACCTTCTGAGGCAAAAAGATTAGCTGTCGCGATAGTTCCCGCTCAATATTTGCACCCAACACCGATAATTCCCTCGCTTTCTTGGCATACTCAGCAGCCTCCGCTGGCCGCCCCCGTGCCGCTTCAAGCACACTCATCTGAGCCATGATCCACTCGTCCGCGGGACTCCACAACGCGACTTGTTCGAAAATCTCGGTGGCAGCCTGCAAATCCGTTGCCTGACCGTGGACCTGATACAAATGAATTCTTTGACTCGCCACCTGACGATAGGCAGCAGGATCCTGCCCCGCACGCTCCAATGCCTCTGCCAAGGCCGAATCCAACGAGCGACGTAAATCGTCCGATTCACCGGGGCCGCTCAACTGCAATTGATCGAGATTCGCCAGCCACAGCATGGCTTCAGGGGACCACGGGTCAGCAGATGCTGCGATCAACAATTCATCCTTAGCCTGCCGGATTCGCCCACTCTGCATCAACTCAGCCGCCTCGGCCATCGCGCTCTTTCGTGCCTCCACCGGTCCCAATGACTTGAGCGTCAAAACCAAGCTGACCAACACCCCAACGATCAAGACCGCAACCGCGCATGGCTTTCCATGGGTAGCCCCAAACGCGGCACGGCTTTTTCCGTCACCGCTACCTTTCGAACCATTCAAAGCAGTGAAGACAACCGCTTGCCGAGTCAACAAGCCACCCCCAATCCACAGCAGCAATGCGACTCCGGGTACGGTCCAACCGCCCGCAACCATCAGATGAATCCCGACACCAACACACGCACTCAACACAATCGAATCGATCTCGCGGCTACCAAGCGAACGCATCGCAGGCCAGCACGCAAAGGCAGCAAACACCACCGCCGGAATCACCATCATGCTCGCTGCCAGATCAGGCAAGCGCAAAGCCAAAATCCCCATCCACCAAACCAACACAAATGCAAGTGTTCCCCCCAACACAATCCACTTGTCTCCCTTTGCATCAGGCAACGCCGTCTCCTCGATACCTGTGTTCACTTCACCTGCATCACGCATTCGATGAACACAGACCACAGCGATCGCGATGAGCATGCTGACCAGCAAACCCAATGCGACAAAACCACCACTTGCCAGCGTTTCAATGAACAGATTGTGAGGCTCCGCAATTTGCTCGGTGGTACTCAACTCACGAAAACGCTCATACAACGACTGAAAGTTTCCGGGGCCAACACCGAACCACGGATACTCCAACACCATCTGCCAGCTTGCACGCCAATACTGAAAACGAAATGCGAGCGAAGCAGGTGCCTGCTCGAACCACTCGCGATTCCCAAAAAACCCGAGCAACAACGCGCCGCCGACCGAAATGGTCAACAGCAAACCCAAACCGACCATTACGGTGCGAGATCGAAAACGACCTAGACGCCCCGACGATAAACAAAGCAAGCCAACCGACAACAACATCGCCAAAGTCGCAGATCGACTGCGTGCAGCCAGCAACGCGCCAGCACACAACAAAACAATCGCGATCCAAAATACAATCTCAAGGCGTCCCAAAACACGAATGCGATATCGCAATACGCCAACAGCCAAAACCACACCAAACAACAAAATCGCAGCAAGAGAATTGGCTAAAGCAAATGTCGCCGTGGGGCCACCATCCATCAAACGATTTGCAAAGACCATTCGTTCAGATGAGCCCGGCGGTGCATTCACACCGGCTATCGCCAGCACTGCATCAGGGTCCTCCAAATACGACAATCTGTTCGCTGGCAGAGTTACAAAGTATTGATGCAAGGCGTGGACAGATAATCCAACGGTGCAAACGACGAACAGAGCCAACAAAGATCGTCTTGTACCCAAGTTGGCGGTCAACAAACGTGCGGAAGAAAAGATGGCTGCCCCAGATACCCAGAGCCAGGCCTCATTCGTCGCCATTCGCAAATTACCTGGCGGGCACGTTGCGTAAGCAGCACAGATCATCCATGCCGCTAACAGCCACGCTGCCCAATTCAACACCGCTGCAGACAAACGATCCATCCATCGACTTCGTGAAGCCAAGGTCCAATCCGCACCAGACCTTCCCGCTGACTGAACGTCTTCATGAACTTTATCAGTTGGCTTGGCTCCTGAGACTGCTCGCTTAGCTTCTGGGCTTGAAAGGCCTGCACGCTGCCAAAACCATCCGCCCCAAACCACGGTTGCAGTGAAAACAGCAAGCAAGGCAAACCAGAGTGCATCTCCCTGCTCAACAGCAACACTGTCGCTGGGGTGGTATGCCAAATAAACCACCGCGCCAGCCAACAAAGCAATCCCGACATTCATCGGATCAATCAGTCGCAAGATCCATTCAACAGCATCACCCGAGTTGCCACGGACGCCCGTTACCCTTTTCTGATTCTGAGTAAACAGCACCTCCGCTGCGACCTGACTAGGTTGCTGTTTCGTTCGCACCGAGGTTCCAGTTTGACGCGGTCGTCTGTTCAGTCGTTGCTTTTTCGCCATCCGGTAGATTCCAAAATGACAATCAATAAGAGCATGCACAACACAATGCCCAACACCATGACAGCTTGTAGCAACGACACCTGCGTCAGCAACACCGCGGCGAGGCCACACGTTGCAGTCACCAAGTAAATGGTTAACACGGCTTGGGTACGTCCCAAACCCAAATCAACCAGCCGGTGTGAAAAATGACTGCGATCACCCACAAACGGACTCCGCCCCTCACGAATGCGAATCCACAAAACCGTGGTCATGTCATAAAGCGGAACCGCCATGACACACAGAGGAGCAAAAACGGCATGCGGTCGATCTCCGCTTCCTGCAAAAGTCGCCATCAACATCGACACCGCAATCAGAAATCCGATCAGATAACTACCACCATCTCCCATGAAGATTCGTGCCGGAGGCCGATTGTGCCAAAGGAACCCCAACAGAGCCCCCAATACGACAAGCAGCAAGGCTGCGACCAATAATTGTGGACGAGCAGTCCCGGGATCAGGCGTCGACAACATCACCATCGCCATGGCTGCCGCGATAATCGCTGCCACACCACCACTCAAACCATCCATGTTGTCCAGCATGTTGAACGAGTTGATTACACCAACAATCCAAATCATCGACAACACATTGGTCAACCATGAAACACCAATGTGCGCGGTCAACCCGAAACCCAAACCATAGACCACAAATGCTGCGATCGCGAACTCCACAGCCAATCGAATCCATTCATTGACACCGTAACGGTCATCCGCCAAGCCCAGAAAAAACAATACCGTGCCAGCACCAAGCAAATACCAGACCTGAGCCACTCGCGACCAAACACCGTCCAAGTATGGCAGCAACGAATCAGGCAAATACTGCTGTAGCCATACGGAATCACGCGCCACCAAAACGGCGATGGTCCCGAACAGGAAGGTCAGCATGATTCCCAACCAAATCCCG
>CAXGRW010000541.1:0-4074 GCA_964012125.1 uncultured Rhodopirellula sp. | reverse complement strand
CCAGCCAAGCCCCGAGTCAGGCGTTCCAAGATTATGCGATAGGTCGCAGTGCTGTTACCGCCCGCATTTTCATTGCATCCAGCTCCCGAACCTCTGGGGTGCTGAATTCCGCAGATGTTTTCTCGGTGGCTGGCTCGCTGTCGGATGCTGCGGGCTCGGGATCCGCTTGAGCACCTGTGAGAATCCGCAGAGCGCGAGGGTAGAAGTCCTTTCCGTAACTCATTTCACCGCCTTGGTGTCCCACAGCACCCACCATGCCCGCACAGACGAGAAGTCCGACCTTCCACAATTTGGTTAATTTCTCGCTGTCCCTTTTTATGGCGACCAACGCGATTATGGCAAACACGCTGGAAAAGATCGTAACAACCACTGCACTCCAGCGATGAGCATCGACCTCTTTTCCCCAGTCCATGATGCTCCAATTGCTTCCATACCCAAGTTCAGGTGCCAATGCCCACCCCATCAGTGTGGCAGCAACGGAAGAAAGAGCTCCCAGCAGCAGGCAAGCTAGCGGGATCTGCTTGCCAAGTGCTGGCCATTTCAAGCTGAGCACGACGAATCCAGCACCCAAGGTGAACAAGGCAATTGGGAAATGAACGGTTGCGGGGTGTAGGAATCCTTGCGCGAACCAAACACGTTCGGGAACAGAAAGTGCTTGGGGAGGAGCAGCTTTGACCGGCACACTCTCGTCAGAAACAGTAACACCCTCGGGCCAATCTGCTCCTTCGTTGATCCAAACCTGAATCAACGCCAACTCGGTAACCGAACATGGCCCACCGTGCGATTTCGGGGGCATGAGCATGTCTTCGTCATCTGTTGTCATGTAGTCCACAAACAGCGTGCTTTCCGCTGCGTCGCCGGGCTCGATGTAGTCGAGCATTATCTCGCGATCATCAACGCGAAAATCGTTTTTCGCATCATCGGGGCCATGGCATTCCAGGCAATGTTGCCGGAGGATGGGAGCGATGTCACGCTTAAATTGCACGAGGTGCCCATCCGAATCAAGCGTCGAAGCAGAGGGCTGCGCTTCGTCATTTTGAGCGGCGTTCGACCATTGCGGATTAAAGACGAGAATGACATTTGCTGCCACGATGATGCTCATCAAAGTTGGCTTTCTAGCAAACTTGTCCATGTCAAACGTGCTTTCGTTGGTGGGGAGTGATTGGGGTGGGAATGACACGTCCAGCTGTTAGAAAAACGCGTTCAGATCGAGAATGTACCCTGATGGAGCGTGAGGAGCCTGAATCCAATTCATGGGCAAGATGGCAGGTTGAGTTTATGAGCGACATTCCATGATCCCATTGTCGTCTCAGATGCCTTTTGGTTCCAGTGCGGACACTAGTTTCGTTCTCATTTTGAGGATGCGGATGGTGGATTTTTCTCAGGTTAGGACTGTTTTGGATGCTGTGCTCCCCGTTGGAGCAGATGTCTGATTCTGTATCATTGTTTCGCCATGATGCCGGCAAATGCTTTTCCCAACCCCAACGTCTTGATTTCCTGCCTGACATCTACTGATTCCGGTTTTTCCAGCGTCTCCGAAATCTCGTCAGCAACCAGTTGAGCAAACATTCTACGGGCTTCCGTTAGAATCGCTTCAGCCTTGGGCTCATCAATTTGCACACCTGTTTCCGTTGCGATTTGAATCACAAGCATGCTAGGTGTTGCCTGCGGGTTTGCTGTGGCGCAGTGCAGGACTGAATACAGGGGACGACTTGGAGTCGCATGTTCAATCCGCTCTAAAGCTCGCCACGCTCGTTCCAGTAGTCCTTCACGCCAATAACGAAGCCAGTCTTTGGAATCACTTTGTAGTTGGTCAAAGTCGATTTCGGGACGTTTGTTTTCAGGGATTTCTTTGAGACGCTTACGAGCAGCGGAGCGAATGCTTCGGAGCAGAAAATCTCGAAGTCGATTGTGTTGTTGATCACCAAATCCAGCGCTCACAAGATGGGCAATGATCATTTTCAGACCTTCGTCGGCCTGCTCTGTTGACTTCAATAAAACCGCGAGTTGGCGGCGCATCGGAGCGAGATAACGCAGGACGAATCCAGCGGCACTGTCGGCTTGCGACCAGGCCTGAGAGGTTCGAACCAGCGTGACAGTGGTGGTGTGCGGCGGTGTTGGAGGTGTGGCATCGGACATACCGTCAGTTTAACCATTCTCGCGTGATGCTTGAATATTCGTTCAGCTATTCGTTAGCGGGCATTACGTCGCAGTCGAGGGCGATTTGGCTGAATCAATGACGTGTTAATCCTGGCAAAGGCTCTTTCTGCCTGACCAGGCTGTGCTAGTTGGGACGACGTCGGTCGAGTGACCAAGAATTCACTTCTCAGTTACTGGCGTGTTTTTCTTTTCATCCTTGCGATCTGCAAGTCCAGGATTGGCTTGCAGATATCTGATTGCAATCGCAGGAGACTCGTCAGGTTGCCCTTCTTTGGATTTGAACCGCGCTGCCCGGTTGGAGTTGGAGTCCGGTATGAAAACGAGAGTGACGGGCTTGCCGTTCGCATCGCGAATGAAGTCGTCAAGTTCACGACTTGCAAAACGGACGGCATCGGACTGGTTTTTGAGGCGATCCTTGGTGTTATCAAAAGACAGGCGGCCGAGGTACTTTTGTCCGCTGATGCCATTTCTGCACGGAGCAGCGTCCCAATTCAAATGCCCCTCACCAGTTTCTTGCCATGCTGGTTCGAGGTCATTCATGATCCCGTAAACCGTGAAAGCTGTGGGCGTCTGCTGTCCGCCTTGAGCCACGGTGAGTAATGCCATCGCACGATCAAGCTGCTTGGTGTCCTCGGACAGTTTTGAAAGATCAAAACGAAGATAGATGTGCTGAGTCGGTGGGGTTGGGCCGCGGGCCCCTTGGATCAGTTTGTTACCACCAAAATCATTTTTATTGTTTTTTTGGACATAGGTGTCTGCCCCCTTACCTCGATGGGTTCTCAGCATTTCGAAGCCGAGAAGGTCAGCCTTGGAAAGATCTTCCTGAATCACGAGACTGTCGGTGATAGATGCAATCTCATCACCATCAGGCGTTTGTAGTTGAAATTCGACTTCGTATTCACCGGGGATCAAATTAGCAGTCAGGAATTGCACCTCAAATTCCTGTGAACTGCCGCGTCGAGGGATTTGGGTTGGTGATATCTTCTTTGGAAAAGTTGGTCGTTCAACCCGAGCCACATCGGTCTGTTTCAGCAGGGTCACCAGTTGGGCTACCACCTTTGCGCTTGAATTGGTGACTCGAGGGTCATCAGCGGAACTAGTGGATTCGTTTGCGATTCGTAGTTTGTAGCGAGCTGCTTGGCCACTCATTACCTTGCGGCTGCCGGCACCTCCATTGATAAGAGTCAATGGTCGCAACGAGGCTGCTGTGATTCGTTTGCGTGGAACTTTTTTAGGAGGCTGGGTGCTCGCCGCAGATCCATTTTCAACGCCATTGAATTTTATGAATCCATAAATTGCACCACAGACACAGACCAACAAAATCATGACCAACACCGCCCAGATTCCGCCACGACTTGTGTTCGAAACTGGTTCGCGGTTCGCGCTGGATAGGCGTGAGTCAGATGTTCCCGCGTTGCCAGAATCCATCACGATATTGATCGTGTGATTGTCACTACTTTCCGCGGTAATTTGGTCGAGGCGGCTGGCGACTTCACTTGCGGTGGCTGGTCTATCCTTGGGCTCTTTAAGCAGCAACTGATCGATCAGCTCTGAGAGAGCGACAGGTGTTTCCGGTTTTAAGTTAGTGAGTGATGTTGGTGTGTAACAAATAATGGCGATCAGTTGTCCAGAAATCGATCCTGATGTGAGCGGTAGTGCTCCGCTGCACATCATGAAGAGCACCGCTCCCAGGCTATAAAGATCCGTGCGGTCATCGAGCGCTTCGTTTCTTGCTTGCTCAGGGGATAGGAATCCGGGGCTTCCTACCAGAGTTCCGCGAGAGACGAAGGGGTCAAAACTGTTGCCAGCGATGGCGAGCCCGAAGTCAAGGATTTTTGCTCGACCAGAGGGCTGTTGTATCCAGATGTTGGCCGGTTTGATGTCACGATGAATGAGCCCACATTCGTGAGCCGC
>CAXGRW010000540.1:0-4078 GCA_964012125.1 uncultured Rhodopirellula sp. | reverse complement strand
GCCTGCTATCCACCCTATCATCAGGCCCCCTCGATATCGTTGGCGATGTCCATGGTGAAATTGATCCATTGCTCTCACTGATGCATCATCTTGGGTACGACGAACACGGATCTCATCCGGACAATCGTAAGCTTGTCTTCGTTGGTGACCTTACGGACCGCGGACCTGATAGCCTGGCCGTTGTTAACCTTGTGCAGGTACTGACAGAAAGACAGCACGCGCAGTGTGTGCTCGGGAATCACGAACTGAATATCCTGCTCGACCAACGCAAATACGATAATGGATGGTTCTATGGCGAAGAATTTTCAGATAACGGTTACATCGTTCCGCAGGCACTTGCCAACAGTGCGAGTCGTGATCGTGTACTCAAATTTTTCCAGTCACTGCCGATCGCACTGGAACGCGAAGATCTGCGTGTAATACACGCTTGTTGGAACTCAGCAATGATTCAGTCACTTGAGGAGACCAAAGACGCCATCACTCTGATTAACCAGCATGCAGATCTCATTACAAAACGTACCGAACACTCTGGCTTCGACCAAGTTGACATTTCGCTGGAGCACCAAAACCAGAATCCTGTCAGACGGCTAACCTCAGGTCCAGAAGAACGAATCCCTGCTCCCTTTTTTGCTAGCGGTAAAACGAGACATGAACAACGTGTCCAATGGTGGAATGACTACACCGAGACATTTTGCGTATTCGGACATTACTCCATCACTGACGGTCAACCACGAGGCAACCATTCCTCGTTTTGCATTGACTATGGTGTTGGCAAACGTTGGACCGAACGAAGGAAAGGCACGACGACCGGATTCGCATTGAAGCTCGCGGCCCTGCGATGGCCAGAGAAATTGGTCGTCTTCGATGAGGGTGAATCGAGGCAAATCTGATAAGCTGCAACCACCGGCTCATTGGCCATATCGAACATCGAGATTTTCAATCGGTCGATCTGGTGCGTCAAATTGCTCACCTGGTTTGGGGACCGTAGCAAGTGAAATGATACAGAGACTCGGTTACACTGAGACTGCGTCGTCCTCAACTGTGCATGACCACCCTGTGCATTGTGCATGACTCAGCCTGTGCATGCTGTGCCCTCATCTCACAGATGGGCATTGATTGTGACGTCTACTGCCCTGCCCTCCCTCTCTCCCTGCCTCCCCTTTCACCCTTACCTTTCACATGAGATCGCGTTCACCAAAGTTCGTGTTAGCCATTCTACTGGTGGGAATGATTGCACAGACTCAACCCGCGAGGTCTGATGAAGATGCTGCCCTGCCTGATTCAGCAGTTGTTGCATTCTTGCGAGATCATTGTCTGGAGTGTCACAACGCTCAGGAAGCGGAATCAGGACTTGATTTGAGCACATTTTCCCGAGCTGCTGATATCACAAATTCGGTTACCGCTTGGACTCAAATTGCTGCCCGCGTAAGCGAACGGCAGATGCCGCCGGCGGGCAGCAAGATGCCTGACAGCGAAACAAGGGCACGATTCGTCCGCTGGATCCAAAACACACTATCCAAACACCTCTGTGATGATGGTGTTACTGCTGGGCAACCAGTCGTCCGCCGCATGAACCGTACCGAATACGCCAACACCGTGCGCGATCTGTTAGGGATCCCCATCAACGCGGGGCACGCCCTACCAAATGATGGTGCTGGCGGAGAAGGTTTCGACAATGCTGCCGAAACATTATTCATATCACCCATTTATGCAGAAAAGTACCTCCAAGCAGCCAAGTCAGCCATCGGCCACGCATTGAAAGATCCAGCCGATCGAAAGCGAATCATTGTGGCCACTCCCAACGAGGAGCGAACACCGAACCAATCTGCCCGCATAGTTCTGGGTAATTTTCTGCCACGAGCATTTCGGCGACCCGTTAGCGACATCGAAATTGATGAGTACGCGTCATTATTTGACCAGGCGTTTACAGTAGACGAGTCCTATGACAGTGCAGTCGAATTCGCACTGGTAGCTGCCATGGTTTCACCAAAATTTCTGTTTTTGTACGAGCAGCCAAGTACACCCGGAGAACAAACGCTGGTCTCGCATCACGAAATGGCCTCACGTTTGTCTTACTTTCTGTGGGCATCCATGCCTGATCAGGAACTGATGAAATTAGCCGATCAGAAAAAGCTGCACGATGTCGATGTGCTCACCACACAAGTAAAACGGATGCTTCGAAGTGAGGTGGACTCACGAGGGTTGCGACGAGATTCGAAAGTGCGTGGGTTCGCATCGAGCTTCATTGAACAGTGGCTTGGAACACGTGCCTTGGGCCGTGAATTCAAACCGGATGCCTCCGTCGCTCCTCGTTACGATTCTGAACTGGAAGGTGGAATGAAGTATGAACCCATCTTCTTCTTTGAGGACCTGTTATCTGACAATCGCTCGCTGTTAAACCTGATTGATTCAGATTTTACGTATGTGAATCGTCGACTGGCCCAGCACTATGGAGTACGAGGTGAGTTCCGCGAGCAACCGAAGCGAGTTGAACTGAAAAAAAGTGATCGACGTGGAGGTTTGCTGGGGATGGGCGCGGTGTTGGCCGTAAGCTCTTTACCACACCGAACCAGCCCTGTCCTTCGTGGGAAGTGGATCCTCGACACCATGCTAGGCACACCACCACCCCCGCCACCTGCTGATGTACCAGCGCTAAACGAAAACCCCAGTGCCTCAGGCGAATTCACTTCACTGCGCGATCAATTGGAAGCTCACCGTTCCGATCCCCAGTGCGCGTCATGCCACAACATGATGGATCCACTCGGCTTTGGCTTGGAAAATTATGATGTACTAGGAAGCTACCGCACCCAAAATCGTGGCGTCCCGATTGATGCATCAGGTACCCTGCCTGATGGAACACAGTTCAGCGGTTCGGATGAACTGAAGCTTTGGTTGCTGAACCGTAAAGATCAATTTGTCCGTAATCTGACGCGTAAAACATTGGGTTACTCACTGGGTCGCAGCTTAAGCGGTGAAGATAACTGTGCCATCGATTCGATAGTTAAAACGCTGGCTAAGGACGATTACCGCAGCCAAACGTTAATCATCGAAATCGTCAAAAGTGTTCCGTTCCGATATAAACAGGTAACACCACCCACCAATTGAGATACCCCATGGCTCATCATCTTCCTCAACTACCCCATTGGCGTCATCCGCTGACCAGGCGGAGCCTTCTTCGAGGCACCGGAGCAGCATTGGCGTTGCCCTGGTTGGAAGCCATGACGCACAGGCAAACAAGGGCTTCAGAAAAGGATGATCGCATCGCCTCAGATGCGCCCATTCGAATGGCTGCTTTGTTTGTTCCCAATGGTGTTCGACAAGATCAATGGACTCCCAAGGAAACCGGGCGTGACTATGAACTGTCGCCTACGCTGCAACCTTTGGGAAAACTAAAAGATCAACTACTGGTTTTGACGAATCTGTGGAATCAGGGAAGCAATATTGGGGATGGTCATTATGTCAAAACATCAGGCTTTCTTACCTGCACAACAATCAATAAATCACTTGGCATCGACCTGAACTGCAATGGTCTTTCCATGGACCAGGTTGCTGCAAACCACTCCGGAAAAGAGACGCCGATTCCGTCACTGGAATTAGGCATCGATCCAGTCACCACAGGCGTCGATACAAATGTTGGATACACCCGTGTCTATGGATCACACATTGCATGGTCCGGGCCCACAAGTCCTCTAGCGAGGGAACTCAATCCAAGGATGGTCTTTGAACGTCTATTTCGTGCATCGCATCCAAAAAAAGCAACCATCAAACGTGATCGCCTACTGCTTGATCGTGTGCTGACAGATGCCCAAGAATTGAAACAAAAGCTGGGAGCCTCGGATCGGCAGCGGATGGACGAATATCTGCAATCAGTGCGTTCCATCGAAAAGCGTCTTCAGAACCAACAGTCAGGCGGTATTAAAAATTGGCGACCACTGGTTGAACTCAATCCTAAAGACCGACCGAATGATGATGCTCCCGATCAGTACCCTGAACAAGTGCAGCTGATGTTGGACATGATCGCATTAGCTTTCCAAACGGATACGACTCGAGTCTGTACATTCATGTTTGGAAACGCCGT
>CAXGRW010000539.1:0-4087 GCA_964012125.1 uncultured Rhodopirellula sp. | reverse complement strand
GACAATTGACTGGAAGACTGTTGAACGCTCACCCGGTCTCGGAGACACGTGGCGATCGTCCGGTGGGTCCAGAATTCTAATCGAACGGTGCTCCCTGAGAGCATGGGCCCCGAGATTTCTTTTTAATTTGATGGAAATCTGCTTCCGAAGGCAAAAGCCAATGACTGAACAGAGACATGACACGATCTTGCAGACTACCGAGACTAAAGACTAGACAACCAAGCCTCCACCGATCGAGCATGTAGGGACCAGGCTACCAATTTTTCGCATCGTTTTTCGGCTGTCGTGCTGAGGCAGAAAGTCCTCATCGAGGTTCGGGATGTTACGATTTGACGCCTGCACGCGTTGGACAGCAGCAACAAGAAGCAGACGCAACAGACCCCCTGCATCGTTTACCACCTGCAAAACTTGCGCAAAGCACAACTTCGCCAAGCGTCGACCCATCGTTTGGATTTGTAGCTCGCCCCCCCCTGATTGCCCAAGCGAAAGATAATGGACAGGACACCCGAACCGGATACATTCAGCCCCATCGATGAGGCTGCGGAATACCACGCCATGGACCACTCTGCGGTCAATCGGCAATTTGTGGACGAGTTACTCGAAGGCCCAACCGGCCCATTGGTGATAGATCTGGGATGTGGCCCAGCAGGAATCCCAATCGAACTGTGCCAAAGATCCAACGATTACGAAGTGATCGCAACCGATGGAGAGGTTGAAATGCTCGAAATCGCAAAACAAGAGATCGATATCGCAGGATGCCTCGGACAAATCTCACTTAGCCACGTCGCGGTCGAGTCGATGGAGCAATTTGAGGACGGCATGGCAGACACAGTGATTAGCAACAGTTTGCTGCACCACTTGGAAGAGCCCTGCGCCGGACTGGAGACAGCAGTTCGACTGACTCGAGATGGCGGCCGGATTTTCATTCGAGATCTGGCCCGGCCAGAAACTGAAGCGGAAATCGAAAGCATGGTCCAAGCTTACAGCGGCAGCGAAAGCGAGAACGGGCAGCAACTGTTCCGACAGTCTCTGCACGCTGCCCTGACGTTGAACGAAATCCGGCTCATTGCGAGGGGCCTTGGCATCCCGGAAGATGACGTTCAAATGTCAAGTGACCGCCACTGGACTATCGATTGGTGTCGAACCTCCTGATGTTCGACAGCAACTGAGATGGCGAGCGAAGTCAAAAGCTCGCAAACACAGAGAACGAACGCACTTGGTGTGATTTATGCGCAACTATCTTCAACTACTCGACGAAGTTCTCAGCCACGGCATTGATCGTGACGACCGGACTGGCGTGGGAACCCGCGGGCTATTCGGTCGCCAGATGCGATTTGACCTGTCGCAGGGCTTTCCGCTGCTGACTACGAAAAAGGTCCACATTCGGTCGGTAATCTATGAATTACTTTGGTTCCTCAAAGGCGACACCAACATCAAATGGCTCGCCGAGAATGGCGTCACCATTTGGGACGAGTGGGCCGACGAGAATGGTAACTTAGGACCGGTTTACGGTCATCAATGGCGATCCTGGCAAAGTCCTGATGGGTCAACCATCGACCAAATTGCTCACGTCGAAAACGAAATCCGCACCAACCCGCAGTCACGGCGGTTGATCGTTTCAGCATGGAACGTCGCCGATGTGGCCGACATGGCACTGCCTCCCTGTCACCTGCTATTCCAGTTCTACGTGGCGGGTGGCCGTTTATCCTGCCAACTGTATCAACGCAGTGCCGACCTGTTTCTAGGAGTTCCTTTTAACATCGCAAGCTACGCACTGCTGACAATGATGATGGCGAAGGTGACTGGATTGCAGCCTGGAGAGTTCGTGCACACGCTAGGGGATGTACATTTGTACAAAAACCATTTTAATCAGGCCCACGAGCAGCTTTCAAGGCACCCACGGCCACTTCCCAAGATGCAAATCAATTCGACCCCGGCATCAGTGAGCGATTTCGCATTCGAGGATTTCACCCTCATCGGTTACGACCCACATCCCCGAATTAAGGCTCCGGTGGCCGTTTGACCGACAAAAGCACTCACTCCTGGGATCAAAACTCAGTTACCGCCGTCGTTGCGATGACGCCCACGGGTGTGATTGGGCTCGACGGAGACATGCCGTGGCGGTTGAGCAGCGACCTACGTCGCTTCAAACGGCTAACCATGGGAGGCGTTCTTATCATGGGCCGACGGACTTATGACTCAATCGGCCGTCCGCTGCCTGGTCGGCGGACCATTGTCGTCACACGGAACCAGAATTGGTCATCCGAAGGGGTAGATTCGGCCTTAAGTCCAGAAAAAGCATTGGAAATCGCTGGTCAGGAGCGATGTTTTGTGGTGGGCGGTGCAGAAATTTACCGACAAATGTTACCTTATTGCCACGAATTATGGCTCACACGGGTCTGGTCGACGGTTGAAGGTGACACAAAATTGTCGATTGACCTATCGCAGTTCAAGGTCATCGAACAAACTCGTGTCCCAGCAAGTGCACGGGATGACGTCCCGACCGAGTTTCTCAGAATGATTCGGCAAAATTCTTGCAAAAAATGATGGCCTGTCCCCATTGAGCAAATAGGGGGCCAGTCGGTATATTTCGGGACTGCCCAGTCGAACAAGCTGCGATTTTTGCCGCTCGGACTCGGTTTACCCTTGCCCTGATCAACATTAGACCTTTCTCCGGAGTCCGGTTATGCCCCGCTTGATGGGCGTCGATATCCCCAACGACAAACAAATTCAATATTCTCTCACCTACCTTTATGGCATTGGCTTGCACAGTGCTCGGGAGGTCTGTGAGAAATTGGGAATTGACCCCGCGAGAGCGGCAAGTGAAATCCAAGAGGATGAGCTGGGCCGAATCGCCGCGCTTTTAGAGCGTGATTATACGGTTGAAGGTCCACTTCGCCGTCAATTGGCCCAAAATGTCGGGCGTTTGCGAGAGATCAAGGCCTATCGTGGGCTTCGTCACCGCAACGGCTTGCCTGTGCGTGGTCAACGAACCAAGACCAACGCCCGCACCCGGAAAGGGCCGCGAAAGACAGTTGCCGGCAAGAAAGGTGTTAAGGACTTGCGTTAGTCCGCGACACCCTCGTTTTCCTATCCCGCACTCCAATTTCCAAGAGATTCTTTGCCGTGGCAAAGTCAAACAAAAAGAAACGTGTCCGCCGCAATGTCTCAAACGGCATCGCGCACATTCACGCAACGTTCAACAACACAACAGTGACGATCACTGACCCAAAAGGCGATACGCTTTGCTGGGCCAGTGCGGGCACAAGCGGCTTCAAAGGTAGTCGCAAAAGCACTCCGTTCGCGGGCCAGTGTGCCGCTCAGCAAGCGGCTGAGAAAGCAACCAAGTTCGGAATGCGGGACGTCGAGGTTCGCGTGAAAGGTCCAGGATCCGGACGCGAAAGTGCAATCACTTCACTGCAGGCTGCGGGCTTGAACGTGAAATTGATTGAAGATGTCACGCCGATTCCGCACAACGGTTGCCGCCCTCGCAAAAAGCGTCGCGTCTAACGCAGATTGTCCGTGTTAGGACAAAATCCGACCAGCAAAACAGTTCATCATTCGTTTCGTTTGATGAAGGGTATGAACACCCACTAAACCCAGCAGCTTCACCTCCCACATCTGTTTTTCAGAACTGAGGTAATCATCACGATGCACATTCGTTGGCGCGGCATGGAACTTCCAAGTGCTTTGGAAGTCGACCGCGACTCACTCACCGAAACTTACGGCAAATTTTCTGCAGAACCATTTGAGCGTGGTTTCGGTGCAAGCGTTGGGAACAGTCTCCGTCGTGTGCTGCTGAGCAGCCTGATGGGCAGCGCTGTGACTCAAATCAAAATCCGCGGAGCTCAACACGAGTTCACAACGATCCCAGGCGTGCTCGAAGACGTCACTGAAATCGTGTTGAACGTGAAGAGCATCGTGGTTCGGAACCATAGTGAAGCGACTCGTGTCATCACCGTTGAGAGTGATAAGGCGGGAGTGATTACGGGAGCCGATGTCCAAACGGACTCGGACGTTGAGGTGATCAACAAGGATCACGTCATCGCAACGCTCACCGACGATGTTCCATTTATGATGGAAATGG
>CAXGRW010000538.1:0-4089 GCA_964012125.1 uncultured Rhodopirellula sp. | reverse complement strand
TCGGAACTTGACAAGAAACTGACCTATCCAGACTTTGGCAATTACGTCAGCCATCAGGAACTTTTTAACAGCCAGAACCCGGCGGCTGCTTACACTCCGGCCAGACGTTGGCTCATAAGCCCTCGGATCTTCGAGGAGCGAGTTGTCAATGTGTTTGGGCTCGAAGGTCGCGACCTTGCTAATGCGAGGCAAAACGGTTTTTACGGCGTCACCAACCCATTTGTGTTACCCGAGCATTCCGGCGTTCGCGATTACGATTTGGGCACTCTTGGTGGTGGCACCCTGCTTGTGATGTTGGACAACGCGAAGTGGATCGCGGAAAAGCAGATTGTGGCGGCTCGCATCAAGAAGGGAGAAATTACCCCCAAGAACTTCCCCAATCCTAAAGATCGGTGGTATCCCAAAACCACACCGGCAACATTTGAAACGATCATCCTCAAGGACAGCGAACCTACGCTGGATGAGATTGTTGCCGCCATCAACACCCAGTTTGAAAGAGTATTACAGCGTGCACCCAGTGCATCCGAACTAGACAAGTACGTTGCATTAACGGCATCTTCCATCAAACTTGCCGGAAACGTCAATGGTCTACGACAAATGCTTGTCAGTGTCTTGCTGGAATCCGAGTTTCTTTATCGAATTGAATTCGGGGGTGGTAAAACGGATGAGCATGGGCGCCGCAAACTCACGCCACGTGAAGCAAGCTTCGCAATCGCATACGCACTGGGTGATCGCGGGCCTGACGAAACCCTCCGAGACGCCGCAAACGCGGGCAAACTGCTGACGAAAGAAGATTACCACCGTGAAGTGACACGTTTACTGGACGATGAGTCCTATTTTCGCGGAGCAATCGGCCACGCATGGGGCAGTCGTGACAAGATCCCACCCCGCGTGACCTCACACCCAAGGATCATTCGATTCTTTCGTGAGTTCTTTGGTTATCCTGCGGCACTCAAAATTTTCAAAGACCTGAAACGCAGCGATGGTTTTTACATCAACCCCGGTCGTGGCAGTAACCAGACTCCGGGGCATCTCGTGAACGAGGCAGATCGCGTCGTCGCTGGCATTGTCGAGTCCGATACGGATGTCTTCAACACCCTGCTAACCACTGACAAGTTTTTTCTCTATCACAATCGAGACAATGAGTCAGGCAAGCTTATGATTGAGGGTTGGCGTCAAGCTTACGAGGCCCTGAAAGATACTAACTGGAAAGATGATCCTGACGGGGTCGTGAAGGCACACGAAGAACTGATCAAAACACATCTCTATCCGCGCGGTATCACGGGACGCAGCAAGGCACGCCACGACAATAGCCTGATCCGCTTGATGACGCACTTCGAGCACACCTTTGGTAAAGGAAATAAACCTTTCACTACGTTCCCATGGGCTCATGGCAATCACTACTGGCATTCCCCAATCTACAGTCTTCCACGAATGCCTGGCCGAGGCGGCTATGGCAACCAGGACAACTTCGACTATCAGCCTGTTCAACCTTTTCCGATGCCAGGCAGAAAGGGCATTTTGACTCACCCCGCGTGGCTGGTCGCACATTCAGGAAATTTTCAAACCGACCCCATTCGCCGTGGCCGCTGGATCCGCGAAAAATTGTTGGCAGGACGTGTTCCCGATGTCCCCATCACCGTCGACGCACAAGTTCCAGAAGACCCACACAAGACATTCCGACAACGGGTGGAGTCGGTGACGGGACAAGGAGAATGCTGGAAGTGCCATCAACAAATGAATCCGCTGGGCATGCCGTTTGAGGGTTTTGATGATTTCGGCCGGATTCGCAGCGTCGAGAGCCTTGAGCATCCTGAAAATCTTGTCCAACGCAACAACGGCAATGAATCGGATACCTACAAAACAATGCCTGTGGACACATCAGGATACCTTGAGGGTACGTTTGACAACGCTCTTGATGGCGAAGTAACAGACGCATTTGATTTGATTGACCGGCTTGCTCAATCCGACCGAGTCCGACAATCGATCATTCGCCACGCTTTTCGGTTTTTCATTGGCCGAAATGAAACGCTTTCCGATTCGAAAACGTTGATTGATGCCGACAATGCTTACGTCACTAGCGGCGGCAGCTTCAAAGCGGTGATCGTTTCGCTACTGACATCTGATTCGTTCATTTACCGTAAAGACAGCGAATCGATTGTTACGGTACAATGACCACCTCGCACATCCTAACGAAGTGTGACGAAACGCCCCACGACGGAGAACTTCCGTCCTGCACGAAGAAAACCCAACATGACTAACCGCAGAGAATTCCTGACAAAATCTGTTCTTGGTGCTGGCGCCATGAGCTTGATGCCGCCCCATCTGTTCGCGAATACTGCTGCGGGAAAACCGCCCACTCGATTTATTTTTCTTCATAAGGGAAACGGACTGCTGCCAGGCTCTTTGGCTCTGCCTTCTTTCGACGATCAGCAACAGAAAAGCGAAAAGAATAAAGAAGCATTCACCGCTGATCTGGACGGCCAGGATCTGCCTGAGTGGATGAGTCCTATTTCCGGTCATATGCAGAACATGACCATCCTGCAGGGACTATCCGGAAAAATGTGTACCACAGGGCATCACACGTGGTGTTCTTCGTTGGGCGTCTTCAAAGCCAATGAGCGTTTGAGTTCCATCAAATGGGCAACGGTGGATTTTGAACTTGCCAAACTTTTCCCATCGCCTTTTGGACATATCGAACTGGCTTGCTTTCCGACGGGTGGTGGCAATTCACGAGGAAACATCAACGGGATTGAGAAAGGGTTTTCAGCACGCGGCCCACAGCAGCCCAACTATGCCTTTGGGTCTCCAAAAACCGCGATGAAAGAGCTTTACAAATCCGTATCCAACGACGCGTCCGCGCAGACGCTGTACCAACTGGAACGGAAGATGCTGGAGTTTGTTGCGAACAGTGAAGGAGAACGAGCCAACGGCCTCGTTGGCTCCGAGCGTACCAAAGTTGCCAATTACGCAGATGCCCTGCAGGATATTCGCAAACGCAACGGTCGGGTTGAAGCGATGAGTGACCAAATCCGCACGCATCTCCCCAAACTCGATGCCAAGTACATGGCGGATGATTTATCGACCGTGGATCGACAAGCCGGCCTCACTGAGATCCTGCTCTCAACGCTCATCTCGGGCATGACCAACGTGGTGGCATTCACCCTGGACGAACTGGGAACTCCGTACACGGGGCTCTCGGAAATCGAGGGCGAGAAAGTCAACCAACATGACGTTGGTCACGGAAAAGCAGTTGGACGGTTTGAAGCAACCGAGGTACGTAAGAAAATTCGCAACCAGCACATGACACTCATCGACACCATCGTCACTCGCTTGAAAAATGTCCCTGAAGGCGATGGCACCATGTTCGACAACACGATGCTGTTCTACTTCCCAGACAACGGTGAGACACACCATAGTCATGGGACAGAGTGGCCATTTGTCGTTCTCGCCGGTGACAACACACCGATCGATATAGCGAGACGCTACATCCGTCTGCCTGGCTACGGCAAAGAGGGGCATAAAACACTGGGCAACTGGTACACGACCCTTCTGAACGCCCATGGGAATTCAATCAACCACTATGGCAGCCCCGACGTGGGCTTGAACATCGAGCAAACCGGGCCCATCAGCTCGTTCCTCGGTTGAGTGCGAGGACTTGCAGCCACCGAACTTCCCGACCATCTTCTGCGCTGCTCGCTTGCCCTCCAACGTCGTCAAGAGTGATACATAACCAAAACGAATCACCAACAGCGTGACATTGATGCGAGAAAGGGTCGTCATGTATACCGCAAAGTTGTTGCAAGATTGGATCGCTTGCACCCAATTGCCTTCTACATTCCCAGCAAACTCAGCGTTCCCGACCAGCATGCGACGGCCTGAAACGGCGCGCACCTCTGGACCGACAAAGCATCAGTGCCATTCCTCCCAGAATCGACCACACCAGCAACGTTGAGGGCTCGGGGACCGGTTGATACCAGATATCAAACACCTGAGAAGATGCGATCGAGTCTCCACCGAACCCACCATGAGGCGTGGCCGCTGCAATTCCACCATAGATGTACCCCAGTTGGGTACGCTCACTGAGTG
>CAXGRW010000537.1:0-4092 GCA_964012125.1 uncultured Rhodopirellula sp. | reverse complement strand
TATGGATCAAACCCGCGCGATGCCACGGCAATGCTTGGATGTTCTCTGAAAACAGAATCGTGCAATTTTTCCCATCGGTGAAATCGTCAAGCCCGATGTTGGGTGCCTCGCCAGTGTGAATGCCTGCACCCGTTTCCGGATCAAAGTTTGTGACATTGTACTTGCTGTTGCCTGCACCATTCTGGAAGTTTGATGCCAGCGCAAGCGAGCCTTGGTTAGCTGACCAAGCCAATCCGTTATTGTAGATCATGCTATTGGGGGCGTGGCGCGATTCATCAACAGGGCTGGATGGGCATGGGAAAATGCTCAGTTGAGGGCTCGCAAGTGAGTGAAAGCCGTCGCCTGCAGAACCGCTTGTTGACCCCTGTTGTGGCGGATTTTTAGGATCAGCAACAATGATTGGGTATCGGTCCTGGGTCCAGTGCTCGTAGGTGGGTTGAGCATCGAGCCAAGGTAGGACAGCGACTGCCCACGTGCCTAGTTTCTTGTGGCGGGGAACCCCGTGGTTGGTCGGATCAGATCGATCTGTTCCATCACCCGAATAGGTTCCAAAGTCCTGGACATAGCCTGGAAGATAGTTTCGGCTGAAATCATGTTGGACAGCCGCAAGAGAGACGTTCTTCAATCTTGACGCGCATTGATCTGCACGAGTGTTGATGCGATATCGAGGAATGGTCATCGCAACCAATGACCATATCACCACGAACGCTGTCACCGCGGCAATGAGATTCCAGCGGTTGAATCTTGCCATGCTGCTCTCCTTCGAACTACGTTTTCTTACCGCAGACTCTGTCTACGCTATCAAGCTTCGTTGTTCTCAGACCATCAATCTCGTGATGGGACGTCAGCCCTCGCTTGCATGAGCGGGGCTGCGTCTTTCGCATTCGCAAGTGGCTGCTAATCCATCTCGCGTTGTTCGGCAGTGGATTTAAGAAAAGTTACCTCAGCCCCGCCGTATCTGACGTTCCTCGTCACCAAAGATTTTCTGGGGACAAAGTGTCTGTCAGCGACGGGGTTTTGTGCAAATCCGTTATCAGTCACCAAGTTCGTCAGTCAAGACGAACTCAGGATAAGGAACCAAGCTGGCTTTCCCTCGCGGCGTCATTAATGCTTGTAGAACCCGATAGTCAATCGATTGAACGACAAAACGTGTGGCTCCGTCCGCGAATGCACAGTTGACCCCGTCGACGTGTGCTGAGGATGGACGTGCAAGTCGGTTGCTGTTGCCGCCGGTGAGTTCCAAGTTGAAAATGTCATCCGAAACAGTTGCCCCACGACCATTGATCTTGTGGAAATCAAGAACGGGTTCCGGTTGAACCTTGCCCTGTCCGTTAACCAAGTTTTGGTTGAACTTTGGAGAGCCGTTCCAGTAGCCCTCAAGAGTAGTGTTCGCATGCTGGTCATCCTCGTAATGCCAGACCATCCCGTTGGTGTAACGCGATTGGTAGACAACCTGGTTCACGACTTGTGCATTATTAGGATTCACATTAGCCAACGTGAGTCGCGTCTTGTTGGCGAGACCTGAGCGGTGCCATGGTAAAGCCTGAACGTTCTCAGAGAACATCATTGTGAATCCCTGACCGTCCTTCATGTCGTCCAGAGTCACCGCGTCAGCGGTGGAATTGAACTGCTGAGTACCCACACCGCTGTTCTTGTCCATGGAGTGCATGAGTGCGGTAACGCCACCCTGGTTTCTGAGTAGGTTGGTCCCGTCCTGCGTCTTCCAGTGCATGCCGTTGTTGTAAACCATGCTATTCTTGCCAAAGTTTCCACGTGCCACCGGGTTGCTTGGGCATTGGAAAATAGCAATGTTCGGTGCCGCCAAAGGGTGCATGCCTGTGCCGGATGCACCGTTTAGTTTTCCTAAGGCGTCAGAGCCTGTTGTCACAGGGTAGCGATCTTGCGTCCAATGCTCGTAGGTAGGTTGTCCGTCCAGCCAAGGCAGGAGAGCAACAGCCCATGTGCCGAGCTTGAGGTGAGGTCGCGTGGAATTCGTCGGGTCGCTCGGATCCAAACCTCCCTCAAATTTTCCAAATGATTGGATGTAGCCGGGGAGCGCTTTTTTCGTTACCTCGTGCTGAACACCAGCCAAAGCCAGGTTCTTCATGTTGGTTGCGCACTGATTCTTGCGAGCGGTTTCCCTTGCAGCATTGACTGCCGGGATTAGCAGTCCCATTAGGATGCCAATGATGGAGATTACCACCAAGAGTTCCACCAGAGTAAAACCGGAAGGTTGACGTTTCATTTTAAGACTCCAGATCAGATAACGTTCGGTGATGAGGGTAATAAGCGAGGCACCCTGAAAATTGTATGTTTCACCCATTCTACGGGTGTGTTTACGAACCAAATCAGGGGGTGGGTGTGCGGTTGAAAAGATCCGTGCTTTGCGGTCGCAAGGGCTCGGACCCTTGGATTATCTCAAATAAGACCGCAAATTGCAATCTATTCCCTATAGTCTAACGCGTCGCAGTCGATCTGCCTTGAACAAAAAAACGGTTATGCGGATCGTTTTTTTGCTGGGCTTTCCCCTGAAAGCTCGTTTTTAACTGGAAATCCAGTGATTTCGAGGGCTCATTGTCTGTCGGACAAACGCAATCAACAAATTCTGCTCGAATTCCTTGGTCAGGCTTTGCCCACAGCGAAGTACCCACGTGTCCATCATCTATCTCGATTTCAATCGCACGACACCCACGGCGCCCTCGGTTCAAGAGGCGATGCAGCCTTATTGGGGGCACCATTTTTATCTACCGAGTCAGCAACATCCCCTCGCTAGGGCTATCGGCGAGTCGCTTGAGCAAGCGAGGGAGTCGGTTTCGTTTTTGGTCGGTTGCGATGCCTTTGAAGTAGTGTTTACCGGTAGCGGGACGGAGGCGAATAATTTGGCAATCTTGGGGGCCACCCAAGACGAGTCGCCCGGGCACATTCTGGTCTCCTCGGTAGAGCACGAGTCGGTGATCTTGGCCGCTGAGTCTCTGGTGGGTCGGGGATGGCAAGTTGAGCAGGTTCCGTGTGACTCACTGGGGCAAATCGATCCAGACTCGGTCGCGGAAAGGCTTCGGGAAGATACTGCCTTGGTCTGCGTGCAGTTGGCGAATCCCGTCATGGGGACGGTCCAGGCAATCAGGCAGATTGCAGATGTGTGCCACAAACGGGGGGTGCGTCTGCATTGCGATGCCACGCAGGCGTTTGGCAAGATAGCGGTGGACGCGGTGACGCTTGGCGTCGACACAATGTCCATCAGTGGGCACAAGTTCTATGGGCCTCGAGGCAGCGGGGCGTTGTATCTGCGCGGGGGGCTAAAGCTATCTCCGGTATCCTACGGGGAGTCGCGCGAGATGGGATTGCGGCCTGGGTCGGAGAATATTCCTGCGTGCGTTGGTATGGGGGTCGCGGCCAGTCTGGTCAGTCGTTGCATCGACGAGGTAGAAGCAACTTTCCAAGAGCTTCAAGAGAGGTTTGTTAAAGGCCTGGATTCTTCCCTTGAGGGTGTTGTTTTTTTGGGTAGTGAAGGTGTGCTGAGGTTGCCGAATACGATTTGTGTCGAGCTCCCCGTTGTTGCTAGCAAGGCGCAGGAGATTGCGAGAGAGTTGGTGGTGAGGTCGCCTGAGGCCGATTTGCCGCCCTGTGAAATGACGCGCGTTCTAACGGCCGCCGGTAGGTCTCCCGGGCAGGTCGCTCGCACTCTGCAGATTTCCTTGGGGTGGACCACCAGTCGCGAGCAGATTGATCGGGCTGTGGAGGTTTTGGCAGCGGCCTGTGATTCGGCAACATTTTGATGCTTGAGGGGTTGACTCTGTGGCTGGTCAGGTCAGTTCGCGTCGCGTGTCGCATACCCCCTCTAGTGGCGGACGGCCAGTGGTTTTTGGTGGTTGGTGGAGCGCGTTCGGCGTTTCGGTTCGGGTGTCGGAACTGATTGCCTGGGGGAATTAGTCGCCTCCTTTCCCCTTGCCGCTTCTCGAGGGCTGTTTTTGTTAAAAATGCGGCCCTTTTCTCGTTTTCGCCGTCAAATGCAGGCAATTAAGCAAATCGCAAATTCAGGTAGACACTTGGGTTTTGCACATTCCGATCTGCCTAAAAAGCGTGCATTGGGTT
>CAXGRW010000536.1:0-4093 GCA_964012125.1 uncultured Rhodopirellula sp. | reverse complement strand
TGTGTGACGAGATCGATGCGAGTTTCAATGCACTGAGTGTGAGTGGTGCGGGGGTGAATGCATCAGGGCGAATCCATAAGAAGACACTACGCAAAATCGTTCGCTGGATGGACAAGTCGCTTCGATTCTCGGGTGACAAAGAGACCGAGTTACAGGTGCGCATCCACTTTTGCCGGCAAATTAACGAAAAGCGAATACGATTCGGCGGTTGCCGCGTTAGCGCGAATCTATATGCAACGCAGTTGAAGAAGATTGATAAAGCGATTGAGAAAGTTCATCCCGATTTGCAGTATGACTACAATCAACAACTCTCTTCAGTGACCACGGCAGCTTATCGTTGAGCGTTTTTAACGCTGTCGGTCTCTCTTTGTAGTTTCCTCATTGAGCCGAAAGAGGATCTCGGGCAACTCGCATGCGTTTGCCAAATCTTTGCAGACCAGCAATAGTAGTGCAGTGGGGTCTGGATTTCGTAAATGTCAGGGGCGTGTGTGATGCGTCAAATGAGCGACTCTCATTAGAATGGATGTCAGCACGCATTCTTCGACAGTTTTTCTTCAGGTGCTTGAGCAATAATAAATATGAACAAGAATGGATTTTGGCAATTTGCCATCCTTCTCATTTCCGTAGTGAGCGTGTCCCTGTTTTGTGTTGCACCAGTTCACGCGAAGAAGGGTGAAACTGATTGGAGCCTTGGACCAACCGGTGCGAGAGGCTTGATCGAAGCATGGAAGCACACTGCCGCTGCTCGGAAAATTGTGGTCACTCGAGTTGCAAGCCGCTCACCTGCTGAGGGTGTCTTGCAGGTGGGGGATGTGATTGTTGGTGTTGATGGGCGTGACTTTGGCGAGGATGCGCGCATCCAGTTTGCTAATGCGATTACGCGGGCCGAGCGGGAAGAATCTCGGGGGAATCTCAGCTTGGTGTGTTTGCGAGATGGTGTCAGGAAAATGATTGATCTTCAGCTTCCAGTGATGGGAAGCTACAGCGAGACGGCGCCGTACGATTGTCAGAAGTCGAAAAAGATTTTCGAGCGTGGCTGTGAAGTCATTGCACAGCGGGGCATGAGAAATGTTTCAATACCAAACAGCATCAACGCACTGGCATTGTTGGCAAGTGGTGAAGCAAAATATCAATCCCTGCTATCTGATTACGCAAAGAAGGTGGCCAATTATCGGGTGGGGCCTATGGCAACGTGGCATTATGGTTATGCGATCACATTCCTTGCTGAGTATGCTCTCGCGACTGGCGACCCGTCGATCATGCCAGGGCTCCGGCGTTTATCACTCGAGGCAGCTCACGGACAAAGCAAAGTTGGTACATGGGGGCATCGTTTTGCCATGCCGGATGGTCGCGTCGGCGGCTACGGGTGCATGAATTCTCCGGGGATCCCTTTGACGATCTCGTTGGTTCTGGCTCGTGAGGCCGGTGTAAAAGATCCGGCAATGGATGTCGCGATCGCCAGGTCTGCCCGTTTTCTTCGGTGGTATGTCGATAAAGGAGCTATCCCTTACGGCGATCATGCACCGTGGCCTGGGCATGAGGACAATGGCAAGTGCTCGATGGCTGCCGTGCTTTTTGATCTGCTCGAAGATACTGAAGCAGCAGAGTTTTTTGCGAAGATGAGCACGGCTGGTTACGACGAGCGAGAGCGTGGGCACACAGGAAACTTCTTCAATATTTTGTGGGCCATGCCCGCTGTATCCCGTGGTGGGCCGCTGGCTACCGCCGCCTACTGGCGTGAGCAGGGATGGTACTACGACTTTGCTCGTCAGTCTGATGGCAGTTTTCGATACCAGGGTTCGCCTGCTGGTGAAGAAGAACATGGTTCCTACAAGAACTGGGATAATACTGGAACCTATTTGCTTGCGTACGCTTTGCCGTTGAAGAGCCTTTATCTCACCGGAAAGAAACGTTGCTCGGTTTCAGCGTTCAACAGGGATGAAGTTGTTCAAGTGATCGCTGCGGGACGAGGTTACTTTTCGAGCAAAGAAAATGATCGCTATCGTTATAAGGCCCGTGCGGACAATGTTTTGTTGAAGGGGTTGTCGAGTTGGTCACCAGCTGCTCGGAAACGCTCGGCTGAGGAACTTGCGAATCGTCGTGTTAACGTTCAGTCGACATTGCTGAAACTCATTGAGTCAGAGGATCGTTATTCTTGCTACGGGGCGGCTGAGGCGTTGGGTCATGTTGGCCGTAAAGGGAGTACTGATGACTGTGTGTCAGCCCTGCTGAACGCTTTTGAGTCGGAAGATTTAACCCTGCGTATTGTCGCCGCAGAGGCTCTTGCACGAATTGGTCAGCCAGCGCAAGCGGCAGTTCCTGCAATGCTTGAATGCTTGGCAAATCCAGACCGCGAGAACGATCCTCGGGGCATGGAACAACGCATCCTTTGTTTCAGTTTGTTTAATCGTCGGGGTGGGTTGATCGGCAGGTCACTCGATGGAGTAGATCGAACGCTTTTGTTGCGAGCGGTTCGCGTTGGGCTGCAGAACGAAGATGGTCGAGCAAGGGGAAGTCTCGAGACGGTCTACGCCAACCTCAGCTACGACGAAATCAAGCCGTTTCTACCTGCAATTCATCAGGCGATCGTTGAACCCGCACCCAGCGGAATCATGTTTGCGAGTGGGATCCGCCTTAGCGGTGTTGAGTTGCTCGCCAAGCATCGAATCCGAGAAGGAATGCCGCTTTGTATTCAGATCATGGAGATCGATAAGTGGGGTAAGAAGAACCGGATAACAAAATGCTTGAAGACGTTGGAATCCTACGGCCCGGCAGCCAAGGCCGTACTGCCAGAACTTCGTCAGCTTGAAAAGGATCTGAGATCTCACAGTGAGGCTCGGATGCTGGCTCCAGTGACCCAACAAGTCACATCGCTGATCAAGAAAATCAACACAGCGGAGGATACCGCTGAATTACGAAGTATCACGGATGCGTGATTGGTACCGCGTCCGGTAAACACATTGGGAACTTGGAAATGTTGCAGCTTGGATATCATGGTCTGGTGGCCGCTATCGTCAGTCTTTGCATAGGTTGTGGGAGTTTGTTGGCGGAGGAATCCGATGCAGGTGTGAAAACACCAAACATTGTCTTGATCATGGCGGATGATCTCGGCTGGAAAGACCTGCATTGCTATGGCAATGAGAGGCTCGATACACCCAATATTGATCGACTGGCAAAGCAGGGATTGCTGTTTACGGATGCATACTCGGCCGCTGCAGTTTGCACGCCGACGCGTGCCGCCCTGATGACGGGCGAATCACCGGCTCGCCTGAATATCACGAATCACGCAGCAGGTCACCCTCCGAATTTCCAAAAGCCGGGTACGAACCTGATCACGCCAATTTGGTTGCGTCACCTCCCATTGGAACGTGTGACTTTGGCTGAACAATTGAAGCAGGCTGGGTATGCGACCGGATTTGTCGGAAAGTGGCATCTCTCGCACCGTAGCCGATCTGAATCGGGATCCGGTGGGAAAGCCCCGTCGGAGGAGGATTTGCGTCCCGAGTACCAAGGCTTTGATGTCAATATTGGTGGGTGCGATTATGGTGGGCCACCCAGCTATTTCAGCCCTTACCGAATTCCCAATCTGAACGGTAAGGCAGACGGCGAGTATTTGCCCGACAGGTCCGCTGACGAGTGCATCGATTTCATCAAATCGACTCAGACCGAAGGTAACCGTCCATTCTTTCTTTGTTGGTGGAATTACTCGGTTCACTACCCTTTTCAGGCTCCCGCCGACCTCGTTGCAAAGTATGAAAAAAGAAAAGGCCCCGGCATCGAAAACCCGACCTACGCAGCGATGATCGAGGGAATGGATACATCGATCGGAAAGCTGCTCAAGTCGATCAAACAGCAGGGGCTGGATGGGAAAACGATCGTGATCTTTACCTCGGACAACGGCCCCTTTGCTGCAAACGTGAAGCCTTTAAGAGGCGAGAAAGGGCACCTTTACGAAGGCGGAATCCGAGTGCCGTTGATTGTTCGCTGGCCCGGGCACATCAAGCCCGCGACAAGGAACGCGACTCCTGTGGTCACGATGGACCTGCACGCCACGATTCTTGAAGCCACGGACTTGAAAAAGCACCCATCCAAT